>JASHQL010000028.1 GCA_030039155.1 Streptosporangiaceae bacterium
CTTCTGCGCTGCACGCAGGACAGCAGGTGCCGGACGGGCAATGCTGGCACGGCTCCCCGGCTCAGCCGGCCCCGGCCGGCTGCGACTACCTGACCGTGCCGGCGGCTGACTGCGGCCGGGCCCGCCGGGCTGGTCACTGTGCCGTCAGGCTGGTCATGCTGCTCGCCGTGACCGCGCCGCTGACGGCCGCTGCGGCCAGCCTTGAGCTGGCCCACCCGCCGCTGCTGAGCCGCCTGCTGCCGCGCCGCGCGTTCCTGACCAGCCTCGCGTTCGACCGTGACGTGCTGGGCATCGCCGCGGTCCTGGTGCTCGGGCTGGTCACGGCGGCGCTGCTGGCAGCCGGCCTGTCCGCGAGGCTGCTGAGCCGGCTGCTCGTCCCTGGCCGGGTCTATCCGCTGTACGGCTTCGGCTACGCGGTCCAGCGCACGGTAGCCAGGCTGACGAACATCCCGCTGCTCGTTGCCCTGTTCGGGGACAGCTCGGCGGTCGTCGGCTACCTGCGGCTGCTCGGCTACCGGCTCCGTCCCGTCCTGCAGACCGGCTCGAACTTCGGCATGGCGGTCAAGCACGAGGTGCCGGCACTCACCGCGGTCGGCACCGGCACGATGGCATCCGACGGCCTGTCGATCATGAATGCGGAATTCTCGAGCAGCTCGTTCCGGGTGCTGCCGGCGGTCATCGGAGCGCGGAACTTCCTCGGCAACAAGGTCGCCTACCCGGCGGGCGGCCGGACCGGCGACGACTGCCTGCTCGCCACCAAGGTGATGGTCCCGGTCAGCGGGCCGGACCGGCAGGGCGTCGGGCTGCTCGGCTCACCGCCATTCGAGATCCCGCGCTCGGTCCGCAGGGACCGGCAGTTCGACGAGCTGATCGCCGGGGACCGGCGGCAGCGGCTGCTGCGCGCCAAGAACCGGCATAACGCGGCCACCGTGGCCCTGCACCTGCTCGTCCGCTATTGCTACGTGGCCGGCCTCGTGCTGGTCGCGTGCTGCCCGTTCGCCGCCTGGGGCTGGCCAGGCTGGGTGGCCACGGCCACGTCGGCCGTCGCCGACCTGGCCTTCACGATCGTGTTCTTCGTGCTGGTGGAACGGGCGGTCACTGGCTTCCGGCCGCTGCAGCCGCGGTTCTGCTCGGTCTACGACGTCGCGTTCTGGCGGCACGAGCGGTATTGGAAGGTGCCGGCCACCGCCTACGTCCAGATGTTCAATGGCACCCCGGTGAAGAGCGTGATCTGGCGCCTGCTCGGGGTCAGGGTCGGCCGGCGGGTATTCGACGACGGCTGCGGCATCGCCGAGCGGTCCATGGTGAGCCTCGGCAGCGGGTGCACGCTCAACGCTGGCAGCAACCTGCACTGCCACTCCATGGAGGACGGGGCATTCAAGTCTGACCTCATCAGCATCGGGGCCGGCTGCACGATCGGCACCGGCGCGTTCGTGCACTACGGCGTGGTCGTGGGCGAGCACGCCGTCCTTGACGCCGACTCGTTCCTGATGAAGGGCGAGCACGTACCAGGGCAGAGCCGGTGGCGCGGCAACCCGGCCACGGAACTGCTCGCAGCACCAGCCACGGATCTAAGGAAGTGATCAGCGATGACGATCTTCTCCGAGCGTGAGTCCGCGGTGCGCAGTTATTGCCGCGGCTGGCCGGTGGTCTTCGACCGTGCCGTGGGCAGCTGGCTCTATGACGAGCACGGCCGCCCGTACCTTGACTTCTTCGCCGGCGCGAGCGCGCTCAACTATGGCCACAACAACCCGGTGCTCAAGGATGCGCTGCTCGGCTACCTGAAGGCCGACCGCGTCACCCACTCGCTCGACATGTACACCACGGCGAAACGGGAGTTCCTGACTGCGTTCGACGAGCTGATCCTGCGGCCCAGGCAGCTGGACTACCGGGTGCAGTTTGCCGGTCCGGCCGGCGCCAGCGCGGTCGAGGCGGCGCTGAAGCTTGCCCGCAAGGCGACCGGCCGGACCGAGGTGATCGCGTTCAGCAACGCCTTTCACGGCATGACGCTTGGCGCGCTGTCGGTCACCGGCAGCCGCTTCTACCGGGACGGCGCGGGAGTACAGCTCAGGAACGCCACCGCCATACCGTTTGGCCAGCCTGCCGGGCCAGCTGGCCCCGGCTGGCTGGCCGGCCTGCTGGCAGCGGCGGGCTGCGCTGCTGGCGAGGCGGCCGCGGTGATCGTGGAGACCGTGCAAGGTGAGGGCGGTATCAACGTCGCGACCCCGGACTGGCTGCGCGGGCTGGCGGCCGGCTGCCAGCAGCTCGGCATCCTGCTGATCGTGGATGACGTGCAGATGGGCTGCGGCAGGACCGGGCCGTTCTTCAGCTTCGAGGTGGCCGGCATCAGGCCGGACATCGTCTGCCTGTCGAAGTCGATCAGCGGCTACGGCCTGCCGCTGGCCATCACCTTGATCAGGCCGGATCTGGACATCTGGAAGCCGGGCGAACACAACGGGACCTTCCGCGGAGTCAACCCTGCGTTCGTCACCGGCGCGGCCGCGCTGCACGCCTACTGGCAGGACAGCGCGCTGGAGCGGGCGACGATCGCCAGGGGCGACCGGGTCGCCCAGGTACTCGCCGGGCTGAGCCGGGCAGACCCCGACCGGGCATTCCAGCCACGCGGCCGCGGTCTCGCGCACGGCCTGGCCTTCGCGGACAACAGCATGGCTGGCAAGGTCTGTTCAGCCGCCTTCGAGCGCGGCCTGCTGGTGGAGAGCTGCGGCCCGAACGGCGAAGTGGTCAAGCTCCTGCCGCCGCTCACGATCAGCGACTCTGAGCTCGACCACGGGCTGGCGCTGCTGGCCGAGGCCGTCATGGCGGTCGGCTGACAACGCGGCCTGGCCCTGCTCCGAGCTGAGGCCCTGCCCCGAGCCGAGGCCCTGGCCCGAAACTGAGGCCCGGGCCGCCTAGCCTTGGCCTGCGCGCTCGGCCAGAGCTGCCAGGTCACGCTCGGCGAACTGGCGGTGCCACCACTCCTCGTTCAGGATCACCAGCAGGCACTTGCGCACCGTGAACGTGCTGCCTGGCGGCGGCCAGCCTGGTCCGTCAGCCGGCTTCGTCTCGGAATCGAGCAAGGCGTCGGTCAGGTCCCCGATCACGCTGCGCACCGAGTTCATCCGGTCACGGCGCAGCTCGAGCACGGTATCCAGGGACGGCCGCGCGTCGCGATCGCGCGGGATCACCCCCGGCATGTCGGGCATCTCGTCCCACGGCAGGTCGAGCGGGTCCCACGGCGAAGGATCGCCGAGGATCACCCGCCTGACCCAGGAATCGGTCGCGAACGCCAGGTGCCGCAGCGTCTCGGTGAACGACCACTCGCCGTCCACCGACTCATGCAGCTGCCAGGGCCGCAGCTGCCTGGCCCGCTGCACGGTGTCGTCCCAGCTGGACTCCAGGATGTTCCAGGCCTCAGCGAAGCCGGCCGGCGTCTCCGGCCGCATCTTGACCAGGTCAGGGTGCCGCCGGTCCAGCTCGGCCTGGATCAGCGGCGCGACGTCGACGCCGTTGATCACAAGGTTCTGCACCTCACCGAAAATGTCGACATCCACTAGGTCCACGCCGCGCATCACGACCCCGGTCAGGTCGACTGCGCGCAGCCGCGCGCCGCTCATGTCAACGCCATGCAGCTGCGCGCCGCGCAGGTCGGTGCGCTCGAAGCTGGCGCCGCTCAGGTCGGCATCGACGAAGTCGGGCATGGCTACGACCCTAGCCAGCCAGGCCGGTGTCGGCCGCCTGCTTGACCCTGACACGGTGTCAGGGTCTTGGATGAGAGGGCCATGTTCGCCATCGGAGAGTTCGCCAGGCACGGCCGGGTCTCGGTCAGGATGCTGCGGCACTATGCCGCGATCGGGCTGCTGCAGCCGGTCGCGGTCGACCCGGAGACCGGGTACCGGTATTACCAGGCCGCCCAGCTGTCCCGGCTGAACCGGATCATCGCGCTCAAGGACCTGGGCTTCTCCTTGCAGCAGGTCGCCTCCATCCTGGACGAGCAAGTCAGCGCGGCGGAGCTGCGCGGCATGCTGATCTTGCGCCGGGCCGAGCTGCAGAGCCAGATCAGCGCCGACACCGCGCGGCTTGCCAGCGTCGAGGCGAGGCTGCTGTCGATCGAGCACGAGGCCGCCGAGCCGGCACCCGAGGTCGTGGTCAAGCGGATCGCGCCGGTGCGCGTCGCCGAGCTGACCGGCATCGCGGACAGCTACGCCCCCGAGTCGATCACGCCGGTCATCCGGCCGCTGTACCGGCAGCTGTTCGACCGGCTGCGGCAGTCCGGCCTGCCCCGGTGCGGCCCCGGCATCGCGTACTACCGGGACAGCCCGGCCAGCGACACCGCCGTCGAGGTGCACGCCGCCGTCGCGATTGCCGCCGACCCGCAGGACGGGAACGACGTGCCCGTGCTGGATCTGCCGGAGATCTCGATGGCCGCGACGGTGATCCACCACGGCTCGATGGACGAGGTGCTGCCGACCGGCCAGGCGCTCGCGCGCTGGATCGACGCGAACGGCTACCGCTCGCTCGGCTACCCGCGCGAGCTCAGCATCGAGCACAGCCAGGACCCAGGCCGGTGGGTCACCGAACTGCAGGCCCCGATCGCCGCGCGGCACCGGGAGCTGACCATCCGCCGACACCCAGACCGACAGGAGACGCAGTGAGCGACGCCCCGCACCTAGCCGACCGAGCCGAGCAGCCGTACGCGGCCATCTCCGGGAAGGTCACGATGGCGGGCATCGGCCCGCTCGCCCAGCGCACCGGCGAGGTCTTCGGCTGGCTCGCCGCCCGTGGCATCAGCCCGGCGGGACCGCCGTTCCTCCGCTACAACGTCATCGACATGGAGCGGGAGCTCGACATCGAGGCCGGCGTCCCGATCGGCACCAGCGCCGAAGGTGACCACCAGGTCAAGGTGGGCACCCTGCCGGCCGGCCGGTATGCCGTGCTGAACCACGTCGGGGCACCTGACACCCTGATCGGCGCCGTCGACAAGCTGCTCAGCTGGGCCGACGCCCAAGAACTGACCTGGGACTCGGCCGACACCCAGGACGGCGAGCGGTGGGGCTGCCGGCTCGAGATCCTGCTAACCGACCCGGCCGAGCAGCCGGACATGACCAAGTGGGAGACCCAGCTCGCATTCCGGCTGGCCGACTCCGGCTAGTCATTGACGGTCTTCTGCACCACCCACTTCGTGCCGTTCCAGCCCACCGCGAGCGTGTGATACGAGTACCGGGAGTGCGGATTATGCCGGAAGCCAACCGCGGTGCAGATGGTCGCTGACACGCAGGAAACATGCTGCAGCACGTCTACGGTGAGCGGTGCAGCCGTTGCCGGGACCGCCTGGGTGGCCCAGCTGGTGCCGTTCCATGCCTCGATCAGCGACCGCCCGCCGCGGTTCCCGGCGCCGACGCAGTAGCTCGCGGCCGGGCAGGACACGCTGTACAGGGCGGCACGCGACCTGGCAGCCGACGGCATGACCTGCCACTTGCCAGCCAGGTACTGCTCGGCGAACGTCTCAGCGCCTGGCTTCGCGGCCTCGCCAACCGCCACGCATGTCCCGGCCGCCGCGCACGACACGCCCTCGAAGATGGTGCTCTTGCGCCCGCCGACTCGCTGGCCCTGCTGGACCCGCCAGCTGCCGCCGGTCCACAGCGCCGAGTACGGCAGCACCCGGCCGCCGCTGGCCGTGTAGTCGCCGACGGCCATGCAGCTCGTCGCCGTCGGGCAGCTCACGCTGGCGAAGCCCGGCGAGCGCGCGCCGGCCGGCGCCGCGACGTGCAACTGGTGCAACGAGGTGCCGTTCCACCGGAACGCCGTGGCATGCGCCAGGTAGCGCAGGCCGTGCGCGGTGTGCTTGGTGGTGCCCGCCTCGCCGACCAGCATGCAGAATGTGGCGGTCACGCACGAAACCTCGGTCAGTTCTGACCAGGTGCTGCCCTTCGGATTCCGGTACACCACGGGGCTGAACCCGTTCGCCCCGCCGGTCGCGACAAGCAGCCGCGGGTACTTGGCGTTCGTGAAGGTCTCGCCCACGGCGACGCAGACCGGGATGTCCTCAGCCTGCGGCACGCAGGAGACCGCGAGCGGGTCGGTGACGGTGCCGATGCTGCCGAAGATCTGGCCGCCCCATTGCCCGTTGGCCGAGGACTCCACCAGGCCGTTCACGTAGCCACCGTCGGCGAAATACCCGACCGCCGTGCACGCGCTGGTGATCGACGGACTATCTGGCTGGGTGGTGCACGAGACGCTGTTCAGCACGTTGTCGAGCACGACGCCATCCAGGTCGCGGCCAGCCGAGGGCAACTGGCGGGCGGCTGCGGCGCGGCTGCCCGGCGCGACGCTCGCTGCTTCGGCGGGCGCGACCGCGAGGAAGAGCGTGGCGGCCAGCAAGGTGGTGAATATCAACACTGCGCGTATCCGCATGATTACCTCATAATCGGCTGAACATAGCCTGTAAGTGTTCTATCGCATGAAGCGCGCCAATGCGAGCATGCCGTGCGGAGTAAGCGGAGTAACGAGCGCAGCGGCGGTCAGCCGCGGCTAGCCTCCGGGTCGGCTCCCGCGGCAGGCCAGCCGGTGCTCGACTCGGCGCCTGGCGCGCCGAGCCCGCCATACTGACCTGGCTCAGCTGACGCCGGCTCGTTCGGCGGCGGCTGGCCAAAGGCTGGCTGGGTGAGCGGTGCCTGGACGACAGCCGCCTGGGCCGGGGCCGAAGGCACCTGGGCCGGGGCCGCAGCCGCCTGGGCCGGGACCGCCGGCACCTGGACGGGCGCCTGACCGGAGGGCACCTGACCGGGCGGCACCTGGCCGGAGGGCACCTGGGCGGGCGGCGCCTGGGCCGGGACCGGCGGCGTCAGCCAGCCCCCGGCGCTCACCGCCGGAGGGTCGACCGCCAGCTGCGCGACCAGGGCCGGCGCGACCAGCTCAACCTCGAAGCCGTCGGAGTTCTCCAGGTAGGCGGCATAGTGCTGGTTGCCGCCCGCGTACGGATGCACATCGGCGAACATCAGCCGCCAGCCGCGGGCCAGCGCCTCGCCGGTCAGCTTGTCCACGTGTTCCCGACTGGACATGTGGAAGGCCAGGTGGTTCAGCCCTGGCCGGCACCTGTCGTGCCGGCTGGCCGTGCGGGCAGGCGACTGCTCCACCACGATGTAGGTCTGCCCGGCGCGCCAGCTGCGGCCGCCTGGCCACTCCTGGAACGGCTGGTAGCCGAGTTCGGTGAGCAGCCAGCCCCAGGACGCCGTGGCCCGGTCCAGATCCGGCACCCACAGCTCCACATGGTGGATGGTCCCCGCGGGGACCAGGGGCTGGTCCATGCTCGTCATCGCCTGTACTGCCTGTTACCTCACGCCGCCGTGCTTCAGTCACGGCTTGGCCCGGTAAGGGCTGGATTCGCCGCTTGGTCCCCTATCAAAGCAGAGAGCTGGCCGTGCGGCTGACAAATTCGCTAGTTGTGACCTGCGGCTACGGTCACATGGGCCGGATTACGTACAGCCGGCTGTAGGTAATGCTCCCCAGGTGCCGCTGCAAGATCCTCAGGGCTCCTCGAGGAACTGCTGGATCTTGTTCATGCCGTGCCGCCAGCGGTCGGGATCGGCGGCCCGGCCCGCGTACATCCGGGCCACGTCGGGGTGCGGCAGGATCAGGAACCTGCCGTCCCGCATGCCCTCGATCACCGCGTCGGCGACCTGTTCCGGCTGGATCACGTCGGGGCCGAGCAGCTTCTCCGCGGTCCCGTCCGAGCCGTCGAGCATGCCGGTGCGCACGCCAAGCGGGCAGATCGCCTGCACCGTGATCCCGCGGTGCGCGTAGCTGAAGCCGAGCCACTCGGCGAAGCTCAGCGCCGCGTGCTTGGTGGCCGAGTACGGCGCGCTGCCCGGCATGGCCAGCAGGCCCGCCGCGGACACCGTGCTGATCAGGTGGCCGCTGCCGCGTTCCAGCCAGGGCCCGAGCAGCAGCCGCGCGGCGCGGACGTGCGCCATCACGTTGACCTGCCAGGAGTCCTCCCAGTCCGAATCCGGCGCCTCGGCGCCGCCGACCCTGGCGATGCCCGCGTTCGCGCAGTACAGGTCGATCTCGCCGAGCTGCTCGCGGGCCGCGCCGATCAGCGCAGCCACCCCGGCAGCGGAGGCCGCGTCACCCGCCACCGGCACTGCCGCAGGCCCGCAGGACTCCGCCACCTCGGCTGCCGACGCCGCGTTGATGTCGTTCACCACGACCCGGCCGCCCTCCGCGGAGAACCGCCTGCACAGCGCGGCGCCGATGCCGCTGCCGCCGCCCGTCACCACCACCCCGGCGCCCGCCACCGACTGCATGCTCAGTCACCTGCCTTCGGCAGGTCGGCCAGCCAGGCCAGCTCCGACCTGTGCGCGTCGGCCGTGCCGAGGCCGATCGAGTCGGCCTTGGCCCGCTTCAGGTACTGGTGCGCCGGATGCTCCCAGGTGAAGCCGATCCCGCCGTGCAGCTGGATCGTCTCCTGCGCGGCCCTGAGCGCCACGTCGGAGCAGGTGGACTTGGCCAGCGCGACCGCGATCTGCGCATCGGCGCCGAAGCCCGCGGCCCCGAAGTCCGCGGCGGCGTAGTCGACGGCAAGCGCGTTCGCGGCGAACCTGGCGGCCGCCCGCGCCTGGGTCACCGCGACCCACAGGTCGGCAAGCCTGTGCTTGATCGCCTGGAACGAGCCGACCTGCCTGGCGAACTGCCTGCGTTCCTTGACGTAGCTCACCGTCATGTCCAGGCACCGCTCGGCGAGGCCGAGCTGCTCTGCGGCAAGCATGCCCGCGCCGGCCAGCAGCCCGGCGGCCACCGCGCGCTCGGCCGTGGGGCCGGTCGCGATCTGCGTGGCGAGCACGCCGTCGAAGTGCAGGTCGCACAGCTGCCTGGTCATGTCGAGTGAGGTCAGCGGCTGCTTGCCGACACCGTGCTCGCCGGCCCGGACCAGGTAGAGGCCGAACGGCACCGCGTCCCCTGGCACCAGGATCAGCTCGGCAGGCAGCGCGTCGGCCACCCCGGACACCGTGCCGGTCAGCCGGCAGGTGCCCGCTGGATCGCGCGGCTGCGGGCCGTCGAAGCGGACCGTCAGGTCACCGCGGGCTGACCAGGCCGCCGCGAACGGCACCGCGAGCGTGCCGGTCAGCTCGCCGCCCGCCAGCGCCGCCAGCAGGTCACCGGCGCCGGCCGCGGACAACGCTGCGGTTGCGATCACCGCGCTGCCTAGGAAGGGAACGGCGGCCAGCGCCCGGCCTAGCTCCTCGGCGACGACCGCAGCCTCAAGGAACGAGCCGCCGGCCCCGCCGTGCTGCTCGCCGATCAGCAGCCCGGCGGCGCCGACCCCGGCGGCCAGCGTGTGCCACAGCTCGGTGTCGTAGCTGTACGGGGATTCCATCCTGGCCCGCACGGCCGGCCAGGGCGACTTGTCGTCGAGCAGCGACCTGACCGCGCTGCGCAGCTCGTTCTCGGTCTCGCCGTACAGCAGCGACCCGGCAGTCCGGCTGGCCTGCGGCTGCTGCCCAGGATCCCCCCGCTGGTCGGTCAGCTGGCTCACCGCGGCAGGTCCTTCCATGGCACGTCCGTGTCCACCCTCGGCTCCTTGGGCAGGCCGAGCACCCGCTCGGCGATGATGTTGCGCAGGATCTCCGACGTGCCGCCCTCGATCGAGTTGCCCTTGGCCCGCAAGAACCGGTAGCCAGGGTCCCGGCCGAAGAAGTTCGCGCCTTCCGGCCTGCGCATCGTCCAGTCCCCGTACAGCAGGCCCGCCTGCCCGGCCAGCTCGACCTCGAATTCGGAGATCTCCTGGTTCAGCCTGGCGAACACCAGCTTGGCCGCCGATCCCTCCGGTCCCGGCTGGCCGGCCGCGAGCTGCTGACGCAGCCGGATCCCGGCCAGCCTCGCCACTTCCGCGTCCGTCCACAGCCGCAGCAGCCGGTCGTGCAGGCCCGGCGTGCGCAGCTCTGGGTGCTCACGCCAGGTCCGCGCCGCGGACGCGATCATGCCGCCCTCGCGCGGCAGCGCGGCGCCGCCGATGGACACCCGCTCGTTCATCAGCGTCGCGTTCGAGACCTGCCAGCCGTCGCCGACACCGCCGATCCGGTCGGCGTCGGGGATCCTGGCGTCGGTCAGGAAGACCTCGTTGAACTCGGCCTCGCCGGTCGCCTGGCGCAGCGGCCTGACCTCGACGCCTGGCTGCCGCATGTCAAGCGCGAAGTAGGTCAGGCCCTGGTGCTTGGGCACGTCCGGATTGGTCCTGGCGACCAGCAGCGCCCGCCGCGCCATGTGCGCGGACGAGGTCCACACCTTCTGCCCGTTCACCACCCAGTCGTCGCCGTCCTGCACCGCGCGGGTGGCCAGTCCGGCCAGGTCGGACCCGGCGCCCGGCTCGCTGAACAGCTGGCACCAGATCTCCTCGCCGGTCCACAGCGGCTTCAGCCAGCGTTGTTTCTGCTCAGCCGTGCCGCAGGCCAGGATGGTGGGCGCGGCCATGCCCAGACCGATGCCGTTCCGCTCAGGATGGTTGGTCGGCGATCCCGCGGCCAGGAACGCACGGTCGGCCACCGGCTGCAGGGTCCTGGAAATCCCCAGCCCGCCTAGGCCCTCCGGGTAGTGCACCCAGGCCAGCCCCGCGTCGAACCTGGCGTGCAGGAACGCAAGCCGGTCGGTGGTCGCCGGATCGTGCCCGGCGAGGAACTGCGCGACCCGCGCCGCCAGGTCGTCCGCGGTCAGCGCCCCGGCGGGCCGGCCCTCCTGGACCCCCCCGGTCAGCACAGCGGGCCGCCGGCCACGTAGATCACCTGGCCGGAGACGAACCCTGCGCCCTCGCTGACCAGGAACGAGATCACGTGCGCGACGTCGGCGGGCTGGCCGACCCGGCGCACCGGGATCTGCGACGCCGCGGCTTTCTGGAAGTCCTCGAACCCGACGCCAAGCCTGGCGGCGGTGGCGGCGGTCATGTCGGTGGCGATGAAGCCGGGCGCCACCGCGTTCGCGGTGATGCCGAACTTGCCAAGCTCGATCGCCAGCGTCTTGGTGAAGCCCTGCAGGCCGGCCTTGGCTGTCGAGTAGTTGGCCTGGCCGCGGTTGCCGAGCGCGGAACTCGACGACAGGTTCACGATCCGGCCGAAGCCCTGGTCCACCATGTGCCGCTGGCACGCCCTGCTCATCAGGAACGAGCCGCGCAGGTGCACGCCCATGACCATGTCCCAGTCGTCGTCGGTCATCTTGAACAGCATGTTGTCCCTGATCACGCCGGCGTTGTTGACCAGCACGGCCGGCGGGCCGAGGTCACCGGCGACCTTGTCGACCGCGGCCTTGACCTGCTCGGTGTCGCTGACGTCAGCGCCGACGGCCAGCGCGCGGCCGCCGGCCGAGCTGATCGCCTCGACGGTGGCCGCGCAGTCGGCCTCCTTCAGGTCGAGCACGGCGACGGCCAGCCCGTCGGCGGCCAGCCGCTGCGCGGTGCCAGCGCCGATGCCGCGCGCGCCGCCGGTGACGATGGCTACCCGAGCCTGCTCTGACATGCGTTCCTCCTGTGTCTGTGCCGATCTGGACTGTGCCGATCTGGGGCGCTAACGGTACTTCCTGAGTTCGCGGTGCGCGATCGAGCGCTTGTGCACCTCGTCCGGGCCGTCGGCGAGCCGGACCGCCCTGGCGCCCGCGTACATCTGCGCCAGCGGGAAGTCCTGGCTGACCCCGGCCGCGCCGTGCGCCTGGATCGCCCTGTCGATGATCCACTGCGTGGTCCGCGGCACCAGCACCTTGATGGCCTGGATCTCGGTGTGCGCCCCCTTGTTGCCGACCGTATCCATCAGCCAGGCGGTCTTCAGCACCAGCAGCCTGGCCGCCTCGATCCGCACCCTGGATTCGGCGATCCAGTCCTGGATGACGCCCTGGTCGGCCAGCGGCTTGCCCCAGGCGACCCGCTCGGTGACCCGGCGGCACATCGCCTCGAGCGCCCGCTCGGCCGCGCCGAGCTGCCGCATGCAGTGGTGGATCCGGCCGGGGCCGAGCCTGGCCTGCGCGATCGCGAAGCCCTCCCCCTGGCCGGCGATGATGTTCCCGGCCGGCACCCGGCAGTCGCGGAACTCGATCTCGGCGTGCCGGCCGTGGGTGCCGTCGTTGTAGCCGAACACGTGCATGCTGCGCTTGATCGTCATGCCCGCCGAGCCGCGCGGCACCAGGATCATCGACTGCTGGCGGTGCCGTTCGGCGGACGGGTCGGTCTTGCCCATCACGATGAACAGCTCGCAGTTGGGCGCCATCGCGCCGGACGACCACCACTTCCTGCCGTTGATCACGTAGACGTCGCCGTCCCGCTCGATCCTGGTGGAGATGTTGGTGGCGTCAGAGGAGGCGACGTCCGGCTCGGTCATCGAGAACGCGGACCTGATCTCGCCGTCAAGCAGCGGCCTGAGCCAGCGGTCCTGCTGCTCCTTGGTGCCGAACTGGGCCAGCAGCTCCATGTTGCCGGTATCAGGGGCCGCGCAGTTCAGCGCCTCGGGCACGATGCCGGAGTGGCCGGTGATCTCGGCCAGCGGCGCGTACTGCAGGTTGGTCAGCCCGGCGCCCTCAGGATGGTGGGCGAGGAACAGGTTCCACAGCCCGCGGGCCTTCGCCTCGGCCTTGAGCTCCTCCATCACCGGCGGGCGTTCCCAGATCCTGCCCTGCTCCGCCAGCTCGGCCACCTGGTCGGCGAACACCTTCTCGGCCGGCCGCGCGACCTCCGCCACGAATGCCAGGAGCTGATCACGGAGTTCCTCGGTGCGAGCGTCGAATGCGAAGTCCATCAGCAGCCTCCTGGCGATTCCGGACAAGAGTACCTACCGGCCGGTACGTACTCCACGCTACGGTCATCCGGTGGCGCTGGTCGAGACCGGCAAAGGCGCTGCTGAGGATGGGGAACTTGGCTGACTTCTACGTGGCCGTCGGCACGGTCCTGCCGCTGCTGCTGCTGGCCCTGATCTGGGACTCGCGTGCGCTGGAGAGGCTCAAGACCGAGGAACGCAAGCTCAAGAAGGACGGCGGCAATGTCCTGTTCTGGGTCAAGCCGCGAGTGCGCCGGTACATGCTGTTCGTCGCGACCGTGATCGTGGCCGCGCTCGGCCTGTGCATCCTCGAGCTGGCCGGCTTCGTGCCGAACTCGCTGGCGCTGCGCTTGATCCTGGTGCTGGCGGTCGCACTGACCCTCGGCTCGCTGATCACCAGGATCTGGGTGGACGTGATCGCGGCGACCGCCGAGCAGCAGCCGCCCGCGGCCGGGGACACGCCGCAGGAACAGCAGACCGGGCGGACACCAGCCTGATCGTTCTGCGGACCCGCACAGCGCAGAAACCCCGATAATCTCCGCATGGCCGATACGTCATCGCAGCCTCAGCAGCCGCCCGGTCCCGCGCTCGGACGCGAGCAGCTCACGGTTTCCCGCAGAAGGCCGCAGTTCGAGGTGCTCGCGGCCGTCGTCGGGCTGGGCTTCGTGGCTGGCCTGGTGCTGCTGATCTACCTGGTGCATCCGCCTACGACCAGGCTGTCGTATGCGGCGCTGGCGGCGCGGTCCTGGCAGGTACTCGCGTTCGCCGCGGCCATCGGGCTGGCCAGCGCGGCAATCTTGCAGGTGGGCAAGCAGGTCTTCGGCCTGCGGTCGATCTGGCAACGGCGCTGGGTGAAGGCGTGGGTGCAGAGCCGCTGCGACGTCACCAAGCTGTGGGAATCCTGGCTGACGGAGCATCGGGAGAGCTTCGCCGGGCCGGTCGGCCGCGCTGCCGGGATCGGCCAGGAGCAGGCGGCTGCCGCGTGGCAGCAACTGCAGACCGCCTTGCTCGGCGCGTATGCCTACCGGGACCTCCGGCTGGTGTTCGACCTGCCGGCCGAGCAGTTGTGCGCGCTGCTGGCAGCCGCAGCCGACTTCGCGCTCACCAGCCCGCGGGACAATGCGGAACTGCTGCTCGCGTTCAGCGGTCCGGCAGGCCTTGCCGACATTGACCTGGTGGCCCCGCCCCAGGGAGTCCGGCAAGTCGATGGCAGCGGGGGTTTGGCCGGCTACCGGATCGACCGGATGTCCAGGGCCGAGATTGACCGGGTCCGCACCCTGGTCGGGCTGCGGGTGGCCGAGACCTCGCCGAGTCCCGAGACAGCGGAGACCTCGCCGAGTCCCGAGACAGCGGAGGCAGGCACGCTGCCGACTGGCCGGCGCCGTCCCGATCCCGATGCCGCGCTCGGCCGGCTGGCGCACAGCGTGCGGTCCGGCCTGGACGTGCTGCAGGCTGCGATCACGCAGAGCTGGTCGACCGCCGTGCGAACCTGGGCGGTCGTGCTGAGCGGCGCGCTCGGCACCGTCATCGTGCTGTTCATCGATCTGTCTGCGCCGGAACGGCTGTTGTTCGCGGGAGCCGCGCTGCTGCTGGGCGGGTTCTTCGCCTGGCTCTTCCGTGACCTGTCTGCCGTGGTCGAGCGCGTCAGGCGCTGACGACATGCCGGCGGTGCTGCTGAACGACCTCTCGGTCCGCCGAGGCAATGACGCGGCCAGGATGTTCAACGGCATCAGGGCCAAGGGCATGCTCTCGCAGCTATCCAGCAAGCGCCTTGTGATCTTCGTGCACGGTTACAACGTGCGGGCCGAGGCGGCGCGAGACACCTACCAGGCGTTCCTCGATGACGTGATCAAGAAGAACGACCGGCTCACACAGCCGGCGTTCTGCACGTACTGGGGCTTTCACTGGCCAGGTGACCACGACGGACCGCCGGTGGCCAGGACCGCGACGTCGCTCAGCACGTTCTCGATCAAGATCGAGTTTGCCAATACCGCAGGGCGCCAGCTGGCCTACCTGCTCGGCAAGCTCCGCCGCGACCAGGAGGTGTACTTCATCGCGCATTCGCTCGGCTGCCGGGTGGTGCTCGCGACGCTGTACGAGATGCAGCGCCTGCGCAACTTCGCCGGCACCGAGTGGACCGGCGCCAAGGTCAATGGCGCGTTCCTGATGGCCGCCGCGGTGCCGTGGATGACCTGCGACACCGAGCCGGTGTACGGCGGCGCCGACGACGTGCAGCATCACTTCCAGCGGCGCGAGCCGGAACCGCAGGAATGGGTGTTCTTCTCCGATCGTGACGGGGTGCTGAACGTCCCGTTCAGCACCGGCGAGTACCTGCACGGCGAGGGTGGCGGTGAGGCGGTCGGCGTGCACGGGTGGCCGGCGCCTGGCCGCTGGGACCGGCCGGTGCCGACGAAGATGGGCCACGGTGACTACTGGCCAGACACCGAGCGGGTGGTCAGGGACAAGGTGCCCGCCATGCTCGGCCTCACCGTCAGCCGTCAGCCCCAGGCGGCCAAGCCCCGCCGGGCCAGGCCGCCGTGGCGGCTGCTCCAGGTCAGGCCGCAGCCTCGCCGGGCGCTCGGCGCGCCGCTCGATCACGACTGGCACACCCTGATCGACGAGGATGGGTCAGCGACCGAACTGCTCAAGAACCTCACCGGCCGGTAGCGGCAGGCCCGGCACCGTGACCAGCCAGCTGCGCTTGCGCCGCCGGAACGCCAGGCCCGCGCTGCCCGCCGACAGCCACGTGCACACCCAGTGGTCCTGGGACGCGCCTGCCGGGTCCATGGAGCAGACCTGCAGGCGGGCGGTGGACCTTGGGCTGCCTGCGGTCGCGTTCACCGAGCACGCCGACTACACCACCTGGGTGGCCAACCCGCACAAGCCGGTCAACGAGCAGTGGCCGGAGCGTGCCGGGACCGGGCCCGATGGCCGGTTCGGCACGCCGCCGCTCGACGTCGCCGGGTACCTGGGCTGCCTGCAGCGCTGCCGTGAGCTGTTTCCTGGGCTGCGGATCGTGTCGGGCGTGGAACTCGGCGAGGCGCACTGGCATCAGGCCGAGGTGGCCGCGCTGCTGGCAGGCCACGACTTCGACCGGGTGCTCGGCTCGCTGCACTCGCTCGGCCGGGACGCGCCGGTGATGGTCGACGCGGCAATGTACGACCCGGCGCGGCCAGGCGCGCTGATCAGGGCCTACCTGACCGAGGCGCTGACCATGATCGAGTCTGCCGCCCCGTTCGGCGTGCTCGCGCACATCGACTACCCGGTGCGGTACTGGCCAGGCCGCCGGTTCGAGCCAGCCGAGTTCGAGGAGGAGTACCGGGGGGTGCTGCGCGCGCTGGCCCGCTCTGGCCGTGCGCTGGAGATTAATACCAGGGTGCCGCTGGCCGCCGAGATCGTGCGGTGGTGGCACGAGGCAGGCGGCGATGCGGTTACCTTCGGCAGCGACGCGCACGCTCCCGAGCATCTGGCCACGCTCTTCGCCGAGGCGGCGGCGGTGGCCGAGGCAACCGGATTCCGGCCTGGCAGGCATCCGCACGAGGTGTGGCGGCGCGGCTAGCGGAGGGCGAAGGGACGGCATGGACCTGAACTACTGGCTGAGCCGGGCGGTCGACGCGATCCATGACTGGGAGAGCGGCTTCGGGCCGGTCAGCCAGCACGCGTCTCTGCAGGTCAGCGACGAGCAGTTCGCGGCGGCGTTCGGCGCGCTGACCAGCAGGCTGGCGGCGAACTACCCGTTCTTCCACCCGCGCTACGCAGGCCAGATGCTGAAGCCGCCGCACCCGGCCGCGGTGGTCGGTTATCTCACCACGATGCTCATCAACCCAAACAACCACGCGCTGGACGGCGGGCCAGCCACCGGGCGGATGGAGAAGGAGGTGGTCGCGCAGCTCGCCGCGATGTTCGGCCTGCCCAGGCACCTCGGCCACCTGACCTCGAGCGGCACGATCGCCAACCTGGAGGCGCTCTACGTGGCCCGCGAGCTGCACCCGGCCAAGGGCATCGCCTACAGCGCGGAGGCGCACTACACGCACAGCCGGATGTGCGGCGTGCTCGGCATCGAGGGCACGCCGGTCGGCGTGGACGAGGCCGGGCGGATGGACCTGGCCGAGCTGACTGCCGTGCTTGGCACTGGCCGCATCGGCACCGTCGTCGTCACGACGGGAACGACGGCACTCGGCGCGATCGATCCCGTCCGCGAGGTACTGGCAGCCGCCAGGCAACACGGCGTACGGGTCCACGTCGACGCCGCCTACGGCGGGTTCTTCCGGCTGCTGGCCGGACAGCCAGGGCCGGCCGGGCTCGACCCGGCGCCGTGGCTGGCCATCGCCGACTGCGACTCGGTGGTGGTCGACCCGCACAAACACGGCCTGCAGCCCTACGGCTGCGGTGCCGTGCTGTTCGCCGACCCCGACGTCGGCAGGTTCTACGTGCACGACTCCCCCTACACCTACTTCACCTCGACCGAGCTGCACCTG
>JASHQL010000235.1 GCA_030039155.1 Streptosporangiaceae bacterium
CGGGATTACCTTCAGGCGGCACCCGGGAGGCGGCGGGCCGGCCTCCAGCATCGGCGTATTTCTCGAGACTGCGGAGCTAGCCGACCAGTTCAAGAGCGCCATGCGCGCCGAAGGCGTGCCGGTCGGGCAACTCTACGGCGGCCAGCCCGTGTACCTGACTCCGTCGATCGTGGCGAAGCGTACTGCATCAGGTAAAGGCGGGCCGTGGAACTGTGCCGAGCACCCCACGACCGTGGAATACGGCCCAGGGCTCTGCCCGCGCACCGAGGAACTCGCCACTCGCTCGGTGCTCATTCCGGTGGGCGCGGCGTATTCGGCAGCAGATTGCCGCGATGTCGCCCTAGCGGTGCGGAAGGTACTCGGCGCAATCTGCTGAAGTGCCCACGCGACGTATGCCCCCAGATAGCCAGTGCAAGGAGACTGCTGTGGAGAATGCCGTCAAGCTGATTGTTCGCGGCGATGACTTCGGCATGTGCCATGCCGTCAACGAAGGCATCACGAAGGCGTTTACCGAAGGGATCGTGACCCAGGCCTCGGTGATGGTGCCGTGCCCGTGGTTCACCGAAGCCGCAGCTCTGGCGCGCACCCACGGCATTCCGGTCGGCATTCACCAGACCCTGACCTGCGAGTGGGATTTCTTGCGCTGGCGCCCGCTGACCAGCGGCCCGTCGCTCACCGGGCCAGACGGCACGTTCTACCGGAGCGTGGCTGAAGCACATGACGCGCTTGACCACCAGGACGCGGTGGCCGAACTGCTGGCCCAGGCCGCCCTGTTTACCGCGGAGGGGCTGACGATCGAGTACCTGGACGTGCACATGGGCGCGGTCGCGCCGAAGGCGTACGCCGAGGTGGCGGACAAGCTCGGTGAACTGTTCCTGTACTCCGAGCTCGCCAGGTCCCGCGGGCTGACCTCGATTGACGGCCTGACCGAGCGAGACACCAGCGGAAAGCGAGCGTGGCTGCTGAACTATCTCAGCACCCTGCAGCCTGGCCTGCATGTGCTGGTGGTGCATCCGGCGGTGGGCGGCCCCGAGATTGCCTCGATGACCGGGCCGGACTCCGTGCCCTACCGGTGGGCAGAGGAGTACCGCATCGCTGACCTGGAGCTGCTCACCGACCCCGAAGTCATCGCGCTGGTCAGGGACCGGGGGATCGAGCTGACCTCGGTCGGCAAGACGCTGGGCGGCCGCGCAGCCTAGCCGCGCTGGCATCAGCCCGCATACAGCGAGCGGACGGCCGCCACCGCCGCCTCGCTGATGGCCCGCTCGGCGGTTGGCTCGAGGTCTGCGCGGCCGACCTCGTAACCCGCGAGGGCGAAGGCGCTCTCCGGCGGCACGTAGCCGAGCATCGCGTTGGCGTAGCCGGCGATCAGCAGGTTCGGTATCCCGCTGGCAGCGCGGATGGCGTTGCCGGTCTCGACGAAAAACTCGCCAGGCAGCGACACCAGCGCGCAGTCCTCGCTCAGCCGCATGGCCTGCACCTCGGCCAGCGCGATGGCCGCGCGCGGCGGGCCGTTGGCCGGCCGGCTGGCCACCGCCCATTCGGTACGCAGCTGGTTGATCCGCGCCGTCAGCTGATGGCGCGCGGTGAGGTCGGCTGCGGCCGATCGCTGGCCCTCGAGCTGATCGATTTCTGCTTCCAGGTCGGCCTGGCTGCGCTTCGGGCGGCGAGGCAGCTCGAGAATGAGCTGGGTAGCGGCCAGCGGCGCGGATGTCAGCAGCGTGCCGGCCGCGGGCTTCTCGATGTCCTCCGACCAGCTCAGGTTGATGCACCACTGGCCGTTGCCGAGCGGCTCGAGCTCGTGAATCAGCCGGGTGGCCGCGGCGCCGAGGATGCCGCCCACCCGCTCGACCTCGGCGAAGTCGTGCCGCATCCAGACCGGGTTGATGTCGCCGGCCGCGCCCTGCAGGTAGACGGCGGTTCCGCCGATCTCCCGTTCGCAGAAGCGCACCATGGCCCCGGGGAAGTCCGGTGAGTACTGCATGTTGTCGTATTCGAGGACCGTGCTGTGGCAGGCGTAGTTGACAAGCGTGACGACCGGCCGGCCGCCGCTTTCCGGTGTCGCCGCGAGCACCGTGGCGACCGTCTCGATCGGGCCAGCCGGGTCTCGCCTGTTCTGGCTGATCGTGTCGACCGTGACGGTGCCGACCCGCAGCGACACCGGCTGCAGCGCCGCCACCGCATCCTTGATCGACCGGAGTATGCCGCGGGCCAGGGTCTCGGTGAACGGAGTCGGCTCGGCCGGGTTCACCGCAAGCGGGCCCGAGTGCGTATGGGTGGCGGCCACCAGCACGTTGGCCGGCGGCAGCGCGAGTTCCGCCGCGGCGAGCTGCCGTACCCGGTCCACCACCTGCGCGCCGACCCCGACCAGGTCGCAGACCGAGATGACCAGGGTGGTGGCGCCGTCAGCGAACGCGACAGTCCTGGCGAACAGGCGATCGTGGATGCCAGTTGACGTTCCCTGCCTGGCACCGTATCCGCCCATCGGGATGCCGATCTCCGGCGTGATGTTGGCAGTGCCTGCGCCCGCGAGAAGCCGAGCCATGACCTACGCTCCTTGCGCTCAAGCTGGTCGCGGGCCCGGGATTCTTCCGAGCCCCGGGCCCGCGCCGCTAGTTCCGGCGGGTTATGACCGCGGCACCAGGTGCAGTGCCACCACCTCGCCGACGGGGGTGCCCTCGGTCGCGGCGTCATACGGGTCAGACGGCGACGGGAAGCCGGTGACCTTCCTGGTCGAGTAGCTCGACCAGTCAGCCGCGCCGACCAGCGGGATCACCGGCACCTCGTTCACCATGATCCCTTCCAGGCCGTCAAGAGCCTGCTGGCGGCCGGCAGCCGTCGGAGCGTCCTGGTAGTCGCTCAGGAACGTCTGCGTCTGCGCGTTGTCCCAGCGCTCGTAGTCGCCACCTGAGGCGCTGGTGCCGATCGGCGCCGTCAGCTTGTAGTCGAGCAGGCTGTCCAGCACGGCATAGCCGTCACCGGTCGCCGAGTTCGACCACATCAGCGTCATCTGGAAGCTGCCGGTGGCGATATCGCTGAACCACCCGTTGGTGGACAGGCCCTGGACCGTGACCGCGATGCCGATCTTCTTCAGCTCGGTGGAGATGATCTGGGCGTCGGTCATGTAGTCGGCAAACCCGGAGGGGTCGCCGAGCGTGAGCTTGATCTCTTTGCCGTTCAGCGCCATCAGGCCGTTGCTGTCCATCTTGAAGCCGGCCTTGAGGAGCAGGCTCTTGGCCTCGGCCACGTTCGTGGTGAGGTCGGCATTCTGGTAGGCGGGATCAAGCTCGCTCTGATCGTCAGGCAGGAGCAGGCCGGTGGCGGAGGTGAGCGGCGCCTCGTAGCCGGACTCGCCCACCTTGTCGATCTCCTCCCGGTTGACGGCAAGGCTGATCGCCTTCCGCACCGCGGTGAGGTTCAGCGGCCAGACGTGCTGGTTCGGCAGGATGGACACGATGCCGGTCGGCGGGTACCAGAAGTGGTTGTACTGCGGTGCCCGGTCGACATACAGCTTCTGCCCGTCAGGGATCGGGCCTCCGGCCCAGTCGACCTGCCCGTTCTCCTGCGCTTCGATCGCGGTGGTGTTGTCGCTGTACTGCACGTAGCGCAGGCCGTAGATCTTCGGCAGCCCCGGCTGCCAGTAGTGCGGGTTCCTGGTCAGCAGCATCGTGCTCGGCTGGAAGGAGGCCAGCTCGAACGGGCCGGTGCCGACCGGATGCGGGTTCTGGTAGGTCGTCGGGTTCTTCACGTGCGACCAGATGTGCTCGGGCACGATGTAGGTGTTCTCGGCGATGTAGAAGAACTGGGTAAACGACGGCGCGGCGAACGTCATCACGACCGTCAGCGGATTGGGCGCGGTCACCGTGTTGAACTTGATGCCGCCGGTGTTCAGCGCCGGGTACTTCTTGATCATGTTGAACGTGAAGACGACATCGGCGCTGGTGAACGGCTTCCCATCGGTCCACTTCACACCGCTGCGCAGGTGGAACGTCAGCGTCTTGTTGTCGTTGGACCAGGTCCACGACTTGGCCAGCCACGGATAGCTGACCGTCGGTTTCACGGCGTCGAGCTGCACCAGCGGCTCGTAGATCATGCCGGCCGCGCCCCAGAGGGCATTGATCCCGCTGGTGGACAGGTACGGGTTGAAGGTCCGCGGCTGCGGACCGCCGGTGTTGCCGACCACGGTCAGGATGACGTGATTGGCGCCACCCGAGGTCGGCGTGGAACTGCCAGGGCTGGTCGAGCAGGCAGTGATGGCGAACAGGCCGGCTAGCACTGCGCCCGCTGCGCTGACTAGCCGCCGGTTTCTGGACATGATCACGTAGCTGTCCCTTCAGTACTCGTGGCGGACGCCACGGACGCGTGATCGTTGCTGTGCAGCCAGCAACTAGCCATGTGGTTCGCGGCCACCTGGATGGGTGGCGGGACCTGTGTCTTGCAGATGTCCATGGCGAACGGACACCTGGCGTGGAACCGGCAGCCGGCGGGTGGCGCCAGCATGCTCGGCGGTTCGCCGCGCTCGACGGCCTCGCCACGGATCCGGCGGTTCGGTTGCGGCGAGGACTCGATCAGCAGCCGGGTGTAGGGATGAGCGGGGTTCTGAATCACGTCCTCGGCGAGGCCAGACTCGACGATCTGGCCGGCGTACATCACCATGATGTTCGCGGCGAACTGCCGCGCTGACGCGATGTCATGGGTGATGTACAGCATGGCCAGGTTGCGATCGCGGACGAGCCTCTCGAAGAGGTTCAGCAGGCTCAGCCGTATCGACACATCCAGCATCGACACCGGCTCGTCGGCCAGCAGCACCGCAGGCCGGGCGGCCAGTGCCCGCGCGACTGCGATCCGCTGCCGCTGTCCACCGGACAGCTCGTGCGGGAACTTGCTGATGAAGTGCTGCGGCGGGGTGAGGCTGACCTCGGCCATCAGGCCGTCGATTCCCTCCCTGACCTGCGCCCTGGTGCGCGCGAAGCCGTGCAGCTTGAGCGGCCTGGTCAGGTGGTACTCGATGCTGTGCAGCGGGTTCAGCGATGCGAACGGATCCTGCAGCACCAGCTGGACCTCGCGCACGTACCTGCGGAAGGCCGGGCCGTACCTGGCCCGGCTGCGCTCGCCGTGCAGCCGCACCTCACCCTCGGTCGGCGGGTACAGGTTGGCGAGCAGCCTCGCGACGGTGGACTTGCCCGACCCCGACTCGCCGACCAGGGCCGTGATCTGGCCAGGGTAGAGGCCGAACGAGACATCGTCGACGGCACGGACGTGGCCGAACGACTTGCTCAGCCGGACCGCGGCGAGGATCGGTTCGATCTCGCCGGCTTCCTGCGCCGCGACCGCTGCCGACCCGGCAGCCGGACCGAGAACCTCCTGATCGCCAGGCGGCACCTTCAGCTGCGGCGGCGCACCCAGCGGCTCCCCGTCATACAGCAGGCAGGAGACCTGGTGACCGGGCGAATCCTGGCTGAGGCCGGTCCCGGTCAGCGATGGCTCAATCGTGCTGCACCGGTCAAGGCGGTCAGGGCACCTCGGATGGAACGCGCAGCCCATCGGCAGCGCTCGCATGTCGGGCGGTGAGCCGGGGATGCCGACCAGCCTCAGCCGCGGGCCGTCGAGCACGGGGAAGGACCTGAGCAGGCCACGGCTGTAGGGATGCCGCGGTGACTGGTGGATTTCCGAGGTGTCGCCGACCTCGACGATCCGGCCCGCGTACATCACCACGATGGTGTCGGCCAGCTCGATCAGCAGCGAGAGATCGTGCGTGATGAAGATGACCGAGAAGCCGAGCCGCGATTGCAGCTGCATGATCTCGGCCAGGATCTGCCGCTGCAGCACCACGTCGAGCGCGGTCGTGGGCTCGTCCATCACGATGATCTCTGGTTCCAGGGCCAGCGCCAGTGCGATCGTGACCCGCTGGCGCATGCCGCCGGACAGCTCGTGCGCATAGGAATCGGCGCGATCGGGCGTGATCCCGACCAGTTGCAGCAGCTCATCGGTTCTGGCCCGGATCTCGTCGGACCGGATCCCCGGCCGGTGCGCCCGCAGCACGTCGGCGAACTGCACCCGGAGCCGCAGCACCGGATTGAGCGTGTTCATCGCCGACTGGAACACCAGCGACAGCGCCGACCAGCGGAACGCGCGCAATTCGGCATCGGTCATCGTGAGCAGGTCGACCGGGTCACCCGTCTTGGGGTGGAACAGCACCTGGCCGCTGGTGATCTGGCCCGGCGGCCGGAGCAGCCGGGCAATGGCGAACGCCAGCGTCGTCTTGCCAGAACCGGACTCGCCGACGATGCCGAGGACCTCACCCCGGTGCAGCTGCACGTCAACGTTGTCGACGGCGCGCAATCTGCCCTTGCCGGCGCCGTACTCGACCGACAGCCCCTGCACGTCGAGCAGGACCTCGCCGGTACCCGGCCTCGGAGCCGGCCCGGCGGCGCCGGCCGCGGTCATGGCCTGCTCCACAGCTTGGTCCGGCCGCCTCGCTGCGACTCGATCGCTTCTTGCCGCAGCATGATCCGCTCGCGGCGGCTATCGCGGATCAGCTTGCGCGCGGCGGCCTTGGTGCCGATGCCAGCTGCCCGCAGGCGCGGGTTGATGAGCTCGTCGATGCCGAAGTTCATCAGCGCGAGCGCCGTGCCGACCAGGCCGATAGCCAGACCAGGCGGGACGAACCACCACCAGGCTCCGAGCAGCAGCGCCTGGTCGGCCTGGGCCCAGTAGAGCATGGTGCCCCACGACCAGACCGTGACGTCGGACAGGCCGAGGAAGGCGATGCCGGCCTCCGTCAAGATCGCGAACACCACGGTCCCAAGGAAGCTGGCGGCGATGATCGCGATCTCGTGCGGCAGGATTTCGTAGAACAGGATCCGCCAGAAACCTTCGCCGCTGAGCCTCGCGGCCTCGACATAGTCCCGCTTGCGCAGCGACAGCGTCTGCGCCCGGATGATCCGCGCACCCCACGCCCAGCCGGTCACGCTGATCACCAGCGCGACGGTGAAGGTGCCCTTGTTCGGCAGGTAGCCGGCCAGCACGATGACCAGCGGTAGCGCGGGGATCACCAGGAAGACATTGGAGAGCACGGAGAGCACTTCGTCGGCGACGCCGCCCGCGTAGCCGCCAGCCACCCCGACGACCACCGACAGCACTGTCGAGATCGCGCCGGCCACGATGCCGATCAGCATGGACACCCTGGTGCCGACCATCAGCTGGGCGAACACGTCCTGCCCGGTCTGGGTGGTGCCGAGCCAGTGCGCAGCCGACGGCGGGCGCAGCACGGCGTTCGACAACGCCGACGGATCCTTCAGGGCGATGTAGGGCCCGATGATGGCGAGCAAGATGAAGATGCCGAAGATGATCGTGCCGCTCATCAGCTTGGGCGAGCGCAGCGCCGACCGCAGCGCGGAGGTGCCCGCTGCCTCGGTCTCCTGAGTCCCGGTCAGCTGCTGGGCAGTCTGGGTGATCTCTGCGGCCATCAGTTCGTCAGCCTGGTTCGCGGATCGAGCGCCACATATGCGAGGTCGGCCAGGAAGTTCGCCGCGAGCACGGCGACGGTGATCATCAGGAACACCCCCTGCATCAGCGGGAAGTCATCGTTCGTCACGGCCTGGAAGAGCACATAGCCGAGGCCCGGGTAAGAGAAGACGATTTCCGTCAGGATGGCGCCGCTGACGACGAAGCCCAGTGACATCGCGAACGTCGCGAGCGTTGGCAGGATGGCGTTCCGTGCGGCATAGGCCACCATGATCCGGCGCGGTGACAGGCCCTTTGCCTCGGCCAGCACGACGTAATCCTCGGCCTGGGTGGTGATCATCATGTTGCGCATGCCCAGCATCCAGCCGCCTATCGACGACACGACGATGGTGCCGGCCGGCAAGATGGCGTGATCCGTGGCGCTGGCGATGAAGCTCCAGTTCAGGCCGATCGGCGTGGTGGTCCCGGTGGCGCCGGACAACGGGAACCAGTGGAGCTGGTCGGCCAGGAAGAACGCCGCAAGCAGACCGAACCAGAAGTACGGGATAGACCCGAAGAATGTGGTGATCGGCAGCAGTGAATCCATCCAGGACCCGCGCCACCAGCCCGACATGATGCCAAGCGCGGTGCCAACCACGAAGCTGATGATGGTGGCCACGCCGATCAGCACCGCCGTCCACGGCAGCGCGGTCATGATGACCTGATAGGTGGTACTCGGGTAATAGCTAAATGAGATTCCGAGGTTCCCGTGTGCCAACGACGAAAGGTAGGTCCAGTACTGCGACATAATGCTTGCGTGATTTAACCCGAAGAGCTTCGCGAAGGCGACGGTAGCTGAGGGCGGCACTTGCCCGCGGAACCGCGCGAACATCGCGTCGATCGGATTCCCTGGCATGAGCCTGGGGATCGCAAAGTTCAGCGTGATGGCAGCCCAGAGGGTGAGGATGTAGAACAGCACACGGCGGATCAGATAGCGCAAGCACCCTCCCTATGACTTCTCGGAGTCGGAATTACGCCACCATTCACGGGTTGTCCGCCCCCGTCTGCCCGGTCAGTGCCGGCACCCACCGGGCCACGCATCGCGCGCCTCGGCGCCGCACGGCGGACGCCTGGGTCCTGGCTGGCCTGACCGTAGGCCGTTCCGCCTGATACGGCGCACCTCGACCAGTTGGACTCCAATCGCTCGGTACCTACTTATTTAGGAGTGTTCACTAAGTAACTGGACCATGTCAAGGGTTGCCAGCTAACGCCGCGAGCTGGAAACTTCGGGCCAGCGGGCACCGGTCCGCAGACAAGGAATCGCCGGTGCGCGCACCGGCGCGCGGTCACGGCGAGCTGAACTGCCCTGGTGCGCGGCCGGCCGACGGCGGGCCCGCGTAGGCCTGCGCGATGTCCAGCCAGCGGTCAGCGTCGGCACCGGTCGCCTCGAGTGCCAGGTCGTCGCGATGCCGCCGCCTGGTGACCAGCAGGCAGAAGTCGACGGCAGGCCCGGTGACCCGCTGCACGGCCTGGTCAGGGCCAAAGGCCCAGACTGTGCTGCCCTCGGCTGGCCCGCCGCGCAGGCCGCCCGGCGCGGTCAGCTCCACCCTGAACTCCTCGGCGGGAACCGGCAGCCCGTTCATCATGAACGCGAAGTCCCTGGTCCTGGTGCCGAGCCTGGCCACGTGCCGGAGCCTGTCGGTGCCGACGACCGGCGCGCCGACGGTGTCCCTGATGTCCTGCCCGTGCCCGAACAGCTCCATCAGCGCGATGCTGGCCAGCGAGGCCGCCGAGACCGGCGTGACCATCCACGGCACCTTCTGGCCAGGTTCCACGGTGCCGAGCACGTCAGCCAGGTCGGCTCGCGCGTCCCGCCACTGGGCCAGCAGGTCGTCGACCGGCATGCCTGCCCATTCCTCGGCTGTCGCGTCGATCGCCTGGTCGAAGCCGGCGGCGAGGCCGGCCCTGCGCGCCTCGAACGCGTCCGGGTTGGTGACCGCGAGCACCGCGATCCGGTTCGACGAGGCAAGGTGGCCGACCTGATGGGCGATCGTCCAGCCGGGCGCCGGGGTGGCCGCACGCCACTGCACCGGCTCGACGGTGACCAGCAGGCCGTCCAGCTCGTTGCCCTCGGCGGTCAGGTCAGCCAGTACCTGGTCAGTCGGTCCCACCGCGTACCTCCGGCGTCGTTTTGCGCATCCTGCCCGGCGTGCCCAGTGGTGTCAAAAGAGGCCGTTGCATACTTGTCCTGCACAACGACCGATCTGGATCCCGGAGGGCTCGCGTGCTGTTCCCCACCTCGCTCGTTGGCAGTTACCCGCAGCCGGACTGGCTGATCGACAGGGCGAAGCTGGCCGGCCGGTTCCCGCCGAGGGTGCGGGCCACCGAGCTGTGGCGGGTGCCGCCTGAGCTGCTCGACGAGGCGCAGCGCGATGCGACGCTGCTGGCCATCAGGGCGCAGGAAGACGCGGGCCTTGACATCATCACCGACGGCGAGACCGGCAGGGAGAGCTACTCCAACGTGCTCGCCACCGCGCTCGACGGCGTGGACATCGACAACCCAGGCACCGCCCTTGACCGCAGCGGGCATCCCAACCCGGTGCCGCGGATCACCGGCCCGATCAGCCGGCGGCATCCCGTGCTGACCGACCACCTGCGGTTCCTGCGCGAGCACACAAGCAAGACCATCAAGGTCACGGTGCCCGGCCCGTTCACCATGTCGCAGCAGGCGCAGAACGACTACTACCCGAGCGTCGCCGACGCCGCCATGGGCTACGCCGACGCGGTACGCGAAGAGGTCGCCGACCTGTTCGTGGCCGGCGCCGACATCGTCCAGCTCGACGAGCCCTACCTGCAGGCACGGCCGGAGCCTGCCAGGGAATTCGGCGTCGCCGCGCTGAACCGCGCGCTTGCCGGGATCACCGGGCGGACCGCGGTGCACCTGTGCTTCGGCTACGCGGCCATCATCCACGACCGGCCGTCCGGCTACTCGTTCCTGCCGGAGCTGGCGGCCTGCACCGCGCAGCAGATCTCGATCGAGACCGCGCAGTCGGGGCTCGACTGCTCGGTGCTGGCTGAGCTGCCCGGCAAGACGATCATCCTCGGCGTGATCGACCTCAACGACATGACGGTGGAGTCGGCCGATCAGGTAGCCGACCGGGTGAGGCGGGCGCTGCCCTACGTGCCGGCCGACCGGCTGGTGCTCGCGCCCGACTGCGGGATGAAGTACCTGCCAAGGGACGTCGCGTTCGGCAAGCTGCAGGCCATGACAAGCGCGGCCGCCAAGCTGCGCGCCGAGCACTCCGGCTAGCCCCGCCCTGGCGTGCCGCCGCCAGCGGCCCGTGATCATGGCTTCCAGGGCGCTCTATGCCGCTGGAGCCCATGATCAGAGATTCTGCTGGGCGGTGGCTCCGTGCTGGCCGGGCTGGCGCGGCCCGGGGCTGGCGCGGCCCGGGGCTGGCGCGGCC
>JASHQL010000236.1 GCA_030039155.1 Streptosporangiaceae bacterium
CGCGGGCACATCGCCTTCGTCGAGCGGGTGCTCATCGACCCCGACCAGGCACGGCGCGAGCGCTGGCTGCCCAGGATCGTACGCGGCGACCTCGTCGGGAATGCCCAGTCAGAACGGCAGGAGCTTTCTGAGATCAAGACCGAGCTCACCGTGGATGACGGCACCGTCCTGCTCGACGGGGTCAAGTACTACACCACCGGCAGCATCTATGCCGACTGGATCTACCTGGCGGCGATGCGGGACGGGGAGCCGGTCGGTGCCACGGTATCCACCAGGCACGACGGCGTTCGCTCGGTTGATGACTGGGATGGCTTCGGGCAGGTGCTCACCGGCAGCGGCACCACCGTCTTCGGCCGGGTCCCGGTCGAGGATGGCGAAGTCGAGCAGTTTGGCGGCTACGAGGACTTTGGCGCTCGTTACACCACATCGATCTTCCAGCTCTGCCTGCTTGCGGTCGTGGCCGGGATCGGCGCGGCCGCGCTCGCCGACACCTGCGACTACGTACGGCCGCGGCGGCGCATCTTCGGCTTCGCCGGTGAGGCGCCGCCGAAAGAGAACGAGCTCGTCCAGGCGGTCGTCGGCGACCTGGCCAGCTACGCGCACGCGGCGCGCAGCCTGGTGCTCACCAGCGCAGCGGAACTCGACTCGCTGCTGGCGGCCCGCCGCGACGGCACGCTCACCGACGAGGCGGTCGTCGCCGCGGAGCTCAACGTGTACAAGGCGCAGCAGGTCGTGCTTTCGATGGTGCTCGCGGAGACCACCGAGCTGTTCGAGGTCGGCGGCGCCTCGGCCGTCGGCACGGTTCGCGCGCTGGACCGGCACTGGCGGAACGTCCGCACGATCGCCTCGCACAACCCGGCGATCCAGCGCAAGCGCGCGATCGGCGATCACCTGCTGAACGGTCGCCCGCCGCAGTGGGGCAGGACAGTCGCGCGGGAAGCACCAGGCGGTCAGGACGACAGCCGCTCGGCCCACTGAGGCCGGCGCGGAAGTAGATACGGCGGCGCGCGGTTGTCGCTTCCATGCGTGCTGTGCGATTCGATCATTACGGCGATGTAGACGTCCTCGATGTCGTCGAGGTCGACAAGCCACGGCCAGGTCACGGGCAGGTGCTGGTCGCGGTGCGAGCGGCCGGCATCAATCCTGGCGAATCCAAGATCCGTACCGGTGAGCTGCGCGAGCGGTGGCCCGCCACGTTCCCAGAGGGCGAGGGCAGCGACCTGGCCGGAGTCGTCGACGCCGTCGGGCCCGGCGTGCCGGGGTTCGCGGCCGGCGACGAGGTGCTCGGGTACACCAACAACCGCGCCAGCCATGCCGAGTTCGTGCTGGTTGAAGCCGGCGAGATCGTCGCCAAGCCGCCATCGCTGAGCTGGCCGCAGGCGGGCGCGCTGTTCGTGGCCGGCACCTCGGCGTACGCGCTGGTGCACACGGCAGAGGTATCAGGCCAAGACATCGTGCTCGTCTCGGCTGCCGCCGGCGGCGTCGGTTCACTGGCCACCCAGTGGGCCCGCAACCTCGGCGCTACCGTGGCCGGCCTGGCCGGTCCGGCCAATCATGCATGGCTGCGCGGCTTCGGCGTCGTGCCCGTCGACTACGCCGGCCCCGATCTGGGCCAGCGGGTACGCCGGGCGCTCGACGGACGCCAGGTGACCGCCGTGCTGGACACGCACGGGCCGCAATACGTGCAACTCGGCCTCGACCTTGGCGTGCACCCGCAGCGGATCGCGACGATTGCTGACTTCACCGCGGGCCAGCACGGCGCGAAGGTCGTCCAGCATTACACCGTCGCCAGCCCGCGCGTCCTGACCGAGATCGCCGAGGCGCTGGCATCCGGAGACCTCCAGATGCCCATCGCCGCGACCTACCCCCTGTCGGACGTCCGCGGTGCCTACCGGCAACTCGAGCAGGGCCACACCCGCGGCAAGATCGTCCTGCTGCCCTGACCGCCGCCCGCTGAGCTGCCGGCGGACCACCGGACCGTGCTGCCGAATCCGTTGGCGGCCGACCACTGGATCTCCGTTACGCGCCCCGTCAGGCAGCACGGCATCAAGAACCATGCTGTATCTCCGGATAATGGTGAATCTGCTGCAGACGGTTGAAATGCCGGTCAATACTCTGCGATGTGATCGGCGACGGATTCCCGGCCGTGCTGGCCGCCGCCCAGAACGGCAGTGAGGCGGCCTTCTCGCAGTTGTGGCTGGACGCGAACCCCGCGCTGGTGCGCTACCTGGCGGTGCTCGCGCCGGACGCGGCCGAAGACATCGCGGCCGACACGTGGCTGCGGGTGCTGCGCGGGCTGACCAGCTTCCGCGGAGATGAGCAGGCCTGGCGGGCGTGGCTGTTCACCATCAGCCGTCATCGCGTGATCGACGACCGGCGGCATCGGGCGCGCCGTCCCGCAGTACGGCTCGGCGAACTGCCGGACGCCTGGCTGCCTCGTGAGGCCGACGCCGCCGATGTCGCCCTGGAGCACCTGAGCACCCAGGCCGCGCTGGCCATGCTGGCGCAGCTTCCGCCGCTGCAGGCTGAGGTGATCTTGCTACGGGTGGTGGCCGGCCTGGACAACGAGGCGGTGGCGCGGCTGGTGCGACGCAGCCCGGGCGCGGTCCGGGTGGCCGCGCATCGCGGCCTGCGGCGGCTGGCGCAGGTGGCCGCGGAGGCAGGTGTAACGCTGTGACGCGCGCTGGCGTTCCGGACGATGACATGCTGAGCTTCCCCTGGCAAGGCCGCAAGGACGCGCCCCACATCGAGGACGCGACCCTGGCTGCCCTGCTTTCCGGCACGGCGCCCGAGGACCTGGCGGCGGGACTGCAGCCCGTCGCCGACGTGCTTGCCGCGCTCCGGGCCCGCCCGGCTGGCCGCGAGCTGGCTGGTGCGGATGCCGCCCTCGCCGAGTTCCGGAATCTCGTCGGCGTGTCTGACCCCGCTCAACGTTCCAGCCGACGGAGGCCTGCTTTGCTTACCTCGCTGTTGTCTGCCAAGGCCGCTGCAGTGGCCGTGGCCACCGCCATCGTGATCGGCGGCGTGGCTACCGCCGCGTACGCCGGCGCGCTGCCCTCCACCGCACAGCAAGTAGCGCACGACTTGATCGGTGCGCCCGCCGCGCATGTCGGCGACCACGCCCGGCCACCCGCGGACCCGGCCGCCGGCCGGACCGGCCGTGCCCGGCACCACCGCTTCCGGCACCGCTGGCCGGGCTGCTGGAAGCCGCGCCCGCACCCGTCAGGCACGCCGAGCCCGCACCCGAGCTGGACGCCGAGCCC
>JASHQL010000237.1 GCA_030039155.1 Streptosporangiaceae bacterium
GCACCCGCTGGCAGCCCCACCGCCGGCAGCCTCAAGATGCTCGCCAGCTGGGCCGCGACCGCCGAGCAAGCCGGTGACCTGCCCGGCTACGCCTAGCTACCGCCAAGCCAGCACGAACGAGGCGCGGACCCGGATCCGCTGGATCAAAGCCGCCTCACTTCAGCCGACCTCGACCAGGCCATCTGCCGGGTCGACGGTGGGCGCTCGGTAGAGGGAGAGCGCTGGGATGAGCGCGAGCACGAGCATGAGCGCTGAGATGAGGTATGTCTGGCTGAACGCGGTCGCGAGGCCTGGTGCGATCAGCGCGTGCGCATGGCCATGGATGGCCAGCTGGCTGATGCTGCGCGGGTGACCGGGAACCTCTGCTTCCACCCGCCGTTGCAGCACCGTCGTCAGCACGGCGATGCCCAGCGCGCCTGACAGACGCTGGATGATATTGGCGATGGTCGAGCCCGAGTTGAGCTGGCTAGGGTCGAGCTGCGCGTAGCCGGAAGCCATCGCCGGCGTTGACGTGGCGGCAAGGCCGAAGCCTCGCAGGACGAGAGAGAACTCGAGCAGCAGCAACGTGGTGTTCGCCTGGAGATGGCTGAAGATGAACAGGCTCGCCATCAGCACCACCGTCCCGAGCGGGACGATGCGTCGTGCGCCCACACGGTCGGTGATGCTGCCAGCGACCGGGAGGATGAAGATCGCGACGACGCTCGGGGGTGACTGCAGCATGCCGGCAATGAGCGGCGAATAGCCGCGTCCGATCTGGAAGTAGAGCGCGGACAGCGGAAAGATCCCGCCGCCGACGAAGCCAAAGAAGAAGCCGGCGGCGTTGGCGATCGCGAAGCCGCGCCGCTTCCACAGCCGAACGTCGAAGATCGGCTTGGGCGTGCGGAGTGCGTGCACAATCGCGAGGCACACGAGGGCAAGGCCGGCGAGCACGCTTACCGCGGCGGCGATGCTCAGCGTGCCAGCGTTCCCGAACGTCGTCACGCCGTAGATGATCGATGCGAGGCCACTCGGCAACAGCAACGCGCCAAGCCAGTCGAGGCGCTCGCCGCGGTTGCGTTCGGTCTCCTCGAGGTAGCGCGTGGCAACGAACCAGGCGGCGACGCCGATCGGCACGTTGATATAGAACAGCCAGTGCCAGCTGAGGCGTTCGAGGATCAAGCCGCCGAAGGTGGGACCGAGCGCTGGCATGACAAAGTTCGGTATCCCGACGATCGTCATGACGCGCCCCATCCGCGCGGGGCCGGCAGCACGGCTCAGGACCGCCTGCCCGATGGGAATGATCATTCCTCCGCCGAGACCCTGGAGGACTCGGAAGACGATCAACGCCGACAGTGACCAGGACGCTCCGGACAAGGCCGAGCCGATCGTGAAGAGCGTGAGGCAGATCATCCATGCGCGCTTCGCGCCGAACCGGTCGATCACCCATCGCGTCATCGGGATGACAACGGCGAGCGCGATGGTGTACGAGGTCCCGATCCACTGGATCGCTACCAAGCTTGCGTGAAACTGCCGGCCGATTGTCGGGGCCGCGACGTAGACGATCGTGGTGTCGAGAATCGACATCGACGAGCCCAGCACGACCGCTATGGCGACCCGGGACAGCTTCGAGTCGAATACCGGGTGCTCAGACATCGCCCGGCACGAGCATCCGAGCGCTTCCGGTCACCGCTGGTGCGCGAAGGACGTCAGGCTGACGCTGGCCGTGTGCTTTCGCCACGTACCTTCTCTCGCCTTGATCAGGGCAGGGGAACGACCGGTTCCCGTCCATCTGGCAGTCACGACGGATCGAGCAGGAGAGCCGGTCATTGCTGACATGTTACATGTCCGTCTGTCTCGGGAACAGAGTTGGATCTGGCCGCTCAGGCCCGCTCGGGGCGGCGGCCAGCACCGCCCGGCCATGGGCACAGCGGTACCTATCGCGCGCCGCCCGACTGGCCAGATGAGCGGGGCCGCGATCAGCCAAGGACGAGACAGTGCGGTTGCTCGACCGCTGCCTCGGCCTGCCAGGTCAGGCGGGCAACCCTGGGGGTCCCAGCGTGTGCTGGTCCTGGGTCGGCTGACGCCTTGAGTCACGAGACTCGGCAGGGCCCGGCGAACGGAGCCGGGCCAGCAGGCCAAGGCCGCGGGCACGGGCGACGGTGTCAGCTCGGCGGTGCGCCGAGCTTGGCACACATGTGGCGCATCTGCGTTCTGACGGCGTTGCGCGGGACGGACGGCTCAGTCGCGATCTCCGACATCGAGAGGCGAGCCGGCCGAGAGCGCAGCACCCCGATCCCGCTCTCGCTCAGCGGCGCAAGCAGCGGGTGCGGCGTGCCCGGCGGCGGTCGCGATCGCGCTCAATTGCCGGCTGGCGGGGCGGACGGGAAGGATAAGGGCATGCCGGGAATCAAGGACCGGATGGTGGCACTCGGCTACGCCCTGGGCTGGAGCGTGGTCTGCCGGGTACCAGAGTCCTGGGCAAAGCGGAGCTTCCGGTTCTTCGCCGACATCGCCTGGCGCCGGGACGGCCCGGCGGTCCGCCAGCTGGAGGCAAACCTGGTACGGGTGCTCGGCCCTGATGCCAGCAGCACGCAGCTACGGGCGCTGTCACGCGACGGCATGCGGTCCTACGCCCGCTACTGGCTTGAGGTGTTCCGGCTGCCGGTCATGCCGGTGCACCGGCTGGTCGACGGGATGCGCTCCGAGGGCGCCTTCGACCAGGCGTTCCAGCACATCGCCGAGGGCCGCGGCGTCATCTTCGCGGTTCCGCACATGGGGAACTGGGACCAGGCCGGTGCATGGATTATCGCCAAGGGGGCAGGCACCATCACCACAGTCGCCGAGCGGCTCAAACCCGAGTCGGTGTACGAGAAGTTCTTCGCCTTCCGTGAGGGCCTGGGCATGGAGGTCTTGCCCGCCAGCGGCGGCGCCCGGCCGTTCGGCGTGCTGGCGCAGCGGCTGCGGGCGGGCAAGGTGGTGGTCCTGCTCGCCGACCGCGACGTGACCGGCACCGGGATCGAGGTCAGCCTCTTTGGCGAGACGTGCATGATGCAGCCAGGCGTGGCCGCGCTGGCAGTGCAGACCGGCGCCGCGCTGATGCCCGCGGTGCTCTGGTTCGACGGGGACGGCTGGGGCGTGAAGCTCAGCCCGGAGATACCGGTGCCAAAGACCGGGTCACGCCGCGAGCGGGTTGCCGCCCTGATGCGGGAAGTCGCCCGGTTCTTCGAGGCCGGCATCCGGGAGCACCCGGAGGACTGGCACATGCTGCAGCCGTACTTTGTCGCTGACCTCGACCCGGCGCGGCAGGCCGCCGCGAAGGCGCGTGCCGCCAGGAACGACCAGCTGACGCATCAGGAGCTGTCGTGAGGATCGGCCAGGAGTTCTTCACCGCGTGACGGAGCCAGTGACACTGCCAGGGGCCCCGCTCAGGTCCCTCGGCAGCATAGATTCGAGTGCTGCCAGGTCGGCTTCGGTGGGGCGCCAGCGCGTGGCCGCGAGGTTCGTCTCCAGCTGCCCCGGCCTGGTAATGCCGGTGACGACCGTGGCGACGCATGGCTGCGCGAGCAGCCAGCCAAGCGCAAGCGCGGTCTCGGTGACCCCGCGCTCACGCGCGAACCGAGAATAGCGGTCGAGCGCGTCCCAGGGCGCCTGGTCAAAGAGGTGAGCCTTCATGTTCGTGATTTTCGCGTCGGCCGGCGCATGGTCCCGCCGGTACTTGCCTGTGAGCAGGCCGTTCTGCAGCGGGAAATACGGTATGAAGCCAATGTCATACGCGGTGAGAGCTGGCAGGAGCTCGCGCTCGGCGTCCCGCCACAGCAGGTTGTATTCGTTGGTCGACGAGATGAACCGCGTCAGCCCGTTGATGCGCGCGACGTATTCGGCATCCGCCACTTGCCAGGCCGTGAAGTTAGAACTCCCGGCGTAGCGGATCTTGCCCTCGGTCACCAGATCGTCGAGCGTCGACAGCGTCTCCTCGATCGGGGTGATCGAGTCTGGCGCGTGTATCTGGTAGAGATCGATCCAGTCGGTCTTGAGCCGTGCCAGCGAGCCCTCCACGGCTCGCCGGATATACCGGCGCGAGCCGCGCACTCCCCAGTCCTGGCCGGCCAGGCCGTCGAGCGATGCACCGAATTTCGAGCCGATCACGACATCGTCGCGATGTGCGCCGAGCGCGTTGCCGAGCATGATCTCGCTCAGCCCTGGCTCGTCTCCGTAGACGTCTGCGATGTCGAAATAGGTGATGCCCAGGTCGAGCGCGGACCCCACGATCTCGTCCACCGCCTGCTGGCTGGTGGCGATCATGCCGGACCGCCCGAAGGTGCTCGCCCCTATTCCCAGTTCGGACACCACCAGACCAGAGTGACCGACGGAACGGTAACCCTCGGCGATCTCGCGCACCGCTGCAATCTAGTTTGGGCCAGCGCGATTATCAATAATTCCAGTCAGATTTAGAGGAAATAGTCGGCTGGCCAGGACCTCGTGCACGTCCGTGACCTGGCTGACCGCCAGTGGTTCCAGCCGCCCGAGGGAACAGCTGCGGTCTGCCGGGCCTGCTGGAATGCCACCAGGCCCGGCCAGGCGCTCGGGGACGGGCCTGTCGCCCGGAGGTCACCGTGCCATGGCAGGCGCACCCGGGACCCGGTCCGCGGGGCACGGATCCTCAATAATGGCGGACGCCGCCAACCGCAGAGCAGACGAGGAACCAGCCATGACCTCGGAACCAACCAGGCCAACCGGGCCGGCCGCACCGATCGTCACCGCGCACCAGCATCAGCTGGAGGCCGAGCTCACCGATGCGGTGCTGGCCTCCTTTGGCCCGACCCCTGACCCTCGCCTGAAGCACCTGATGGAAGCGCTGGTCCGGCACCCGCATGCGTTCATCACCGAGGTCCGCCTCAGCGAGCGGGAATGGCAGCGAGCCGTGGACTTCCTGACCGCCGCCGGGCATATCACCACCGACCGCCGCCAGGAGTTCGTGCTGCTGTCCGACGTCCTCGGCGCGTCCACGCAGGTGATCAACGTCAACCACGAGGCTTCCGCGAACGCCACCGAGGCCACCGTGACCGGGCCGTTCTTCACCGAGGCTTCCCCCGAAGTCCCGATCGGCGGCGACATCGCCGGCCAGGCGAAGGGCCAGCCGTGCTGGGTCGAGGGCACGGTGACCGGCACCGAAGGAAACGCCGTCCCCGGAGCGCGCATCGAGGTGTGGCAGGCCGACGCAGACGGCTTGTACGACGTGCAGTACGCCGGCCAGCGCGTGTCCGGCCGCGCGCACCTGTTCGCCGACGCCCGCGGGCAGTACGCATTCTGGGCGCTGACGCCCACGCCCTACTCCATTCCGCAGGACGGCCCGGTCGGCAGCCTGCTGCAGCGGACCGGGCGGTCCCCGATGCGCGCATCGCATCTGCACTTCAGGGTCACCGCGCCCGGCATGCGCACGCTCGTCACGCACATCTTCGTCGAGGGAGACGACCTGCTGGACAGCGACGCCGTGTTCGGTGTCAAGCGCTCACTGGTCAGGCCCTTCCGGCAGCAGCCGCCGGGCACCCCGACCCCGGACGGCCGCGAGGTAGCCGGGCACACCTGGTGCCGCGCCCGCTTCGACATCGTCCTGCAGCCAGCCGCCAGCTAGCCACCGCGCCGAACCCGGCGCCAGGCCAGCGACGCCAGGCCAGCGACGCCAGGCCAGCGACGCCAGGCCAGCGACGCCAGGCCAGCGACGCCAGGCCAGCGACGCCAGGCCTGCGACGCCAGGGCCAGCTCCGGCGCCGCTACCGGGACGCCTCGAGCAGGTGAAACAGCAGCAGCAGCTGGGTGATGGCCAGCGGCTCGCTGCGCTGGCCGTTGTCCAGCTCGCCGAGTGACTGCGGCAGCCCTGCGTCCTCGCCGAGCCCGGCCCAGATGGCCTTCTCCAGCATCTGGCTGTCCTCGCGCGGCACGTATCCGTGCACGTGCAGCGCGTCGACCGGCCGTCCGTCCTCGTCCCTGGTGAGCTTGAGATGCATGGGATGACCGCTGTCGGCAAGCACCGCGGTCAGGTCAGGATGCCGGATCGTGGGCCGCAGCAGGATCTCGGCGGACAGCGGCGTGCCTGGCGGATCGTGCCGCTGCTCGACCGGGGCGAACCTGACCACGATGTCGGCGTGCCGGCGCTGCGGGCGGATGAACTCCGCCGACTCCGGCTCGCGGCGGCGCAGTTCGGCGAGCACCTGCTCTGGGGTGTAGCCGCGGTGCGCGGTATCCCGCTTGATCTTCCAGCCGGTCCTGATGTCCTCGGGCGGGTTCAGGAACACCGTCACGTCGAAGCACGCGGCGGACAGCTTGGTGTGCAGCGGAAGCAGGCCTTCCACGATGACGAACTCGCGCGGCTGCACGTATGCCGGCCGGGTCAGCTGGCCGGTGTGATGGTCGTAGACCGGCTTGAGCACCGGATGACCGG
>JASHQL010000238.1 GCA_030039155.1 Streptosporangiaceae bacterium
GGGCCGCCTGCGGGCGGCCGCTGCCTGCCCGGCGGCGCTGCCGAGCACCAGCACCGGGCAGGCGATATCGAGGCTCAGCCGCGGCTTGTCGCCGAAATCAGGGTTCTGCAAGATGAGCGCGTCGGCCTGGGCGGCGCCGCGCCTGGCGTCGCACCACAGCGCGGCGGCAAGCGCGCCGACGCCGTCCGCCGCCACGATGACCGTGGTCATGCCGTCAACGTCCCGCAGGTACGCGCAGGTCGCGTCCAGCTCGGTGAACGTCGCGGCGAGCGCCCGGCCAGGCCGCTTGGCAAGCTGACCTGGCCGGCCAGGCAGCCGCAGCCCGGCGAGATAGAAGTGAAACGCCCGCTCGGTGTACCAGCTGGCCAGATCGGCAGGCGCCGGGGCAGCGCCGTTGACGCGCAGGTGCAGCACCGCGCGGCGGCTCGGCTGGGCGGACCGGCGCCGGAACATCGCGGTTGCGGGCCTGCTCGCGGCCGGCCGTCCAGGTGACGCCTCGATAGCCTCATATCCGTCGATAGCGCCGTTCTGGCCCGTGCCGACAGTCATCTGCAGTCCCCCGTCCCGCCACCGTGCCGACCACCCGCACGGTGCCTGCCAGGCAGCCGGGCAGGCGCCGCGCTGCCTCGGGCCAGCCCGCTGCCGCTGCCGCCCTGGGGGGACGACTTCGCTGGACCCCCCGCACCGCAGATCCCCGTGGCTGATGCGCCTGCTGGCCGACGCCAGCCCGGGCAGCGTCAGCTCGCTGCCGAAGGGCCGCACGCCACGCCCGTGGCCCGCCACCCCCGGCGGTCACGGAACGTCAGCGCAAGTCTCGCACTGTAACTGGCTGGCCGCCCGGCAAACACGCCAGCAGGAGCCAGCGTCGGCGGCTGGGCAGCGAGTTTCGGGGTGAGCTGAGTTCTGGCAACGCGCCGGTGAACCGGTTTTGCCGAGGCTGCCCTCGTGCCCACCGCGGTAACCTCGGCTATTCGGTGTGCAGTACCGCTGAGGTTTTGGTGCGGGCTGCCCAGCCGGCCGGGCCTAGGGTGCCCACCATCCCCGGGGCCGGCTACCGGATCGCCGACCCAGATCACCAGCCAGGCCCGTAACGCCAACGGCCGCCGGGTATGCGCATTCCTGTTATCGGTGTTTGAATTCGGCGAGGCCGGCTAGCCATTTCCGAATTTGACTGATATAGCTTTCATAAGCGGCGCTGGGAACGTTTGCGATCCCCGCGAGCCGGGCAGCCAGCCATTGGCGAGTGCTGGCTTGCCGATATGCGACGAGGCCCCTCCATGTATGAGATGGAGGGGCCTCGCCTAGGCACCATGACCCTGGCCTGCCGATTGCTCGGCCGCCGTGCGCCATATGCCACCGCCGGTGTCAGAATCCACGCTCTGGTGGTCCGGTCGCCCGGTCCCCTTCGCGCTCCGGGAGTTGCCTCCTGATGGAACCCGTCTTCGGCAGTAGGGAAGTTCTACTGCCTGCGTTACGGGCTGCACAAGGCCTTTCCGCGAGCAAGTTCAAGATTCTTTTGTCGTCCACAGGACATCTGCCGTTTATCCCCTGTGCAGCTCAGCTTTCCACCGGCGCGTCCACAGCACGGTCCACAGGCGGCCAGCCGGAGCCGCCGTGTTACGGTCGCCTGGTGCCGGCAGCCAAGATCGACGCGGTCGTTTTCGATCTGGGCGGCGTCCTGCTCGACTGGGACCCCAGGCACCTGTACCGGCAGATCTTCGCCGACCCGGCCGAGATGGAGACGTTTCTCGGCACGATCTGCACCCAGCAATGGCATGTGGCACACGACCTGGGCGCCGACATCACGCTGTCCTGCCGGCTGCTCGCGCAGCAGCACCCCGGCTACGCGGCGCAGATCATGGCCTGGGCGGAGCGCACCGAGGAGATGGTGCGCGGCCAGCTTGATGACACCGTCGAGCTGCTGGCCGAGCTCAAGCGGGCCGGGCTGCGGTGCTACGTGCTCAGCAACATGGAGGCGCCCTGCTTCGAGGTCAGGCTCGGCAGGTTCGGCTTCCTGCACTGGTTCGACGGGCACGTGATCTCCGGCGTTGAGCGGGTGGCCAAGCCGGACCGGCGGATCTTCCGCATCCTGCTGGCCAGATACGGGCTGACCGCGGAGCGGACAATCTTCGTCGACGACAGCGACGCCAACATCGGCGCGGCCAGGCAGCTCGGCATCATCGGGATCCGGTTCACCGCGGCCGGCCAGCTGCGCCGCGATCTCCGGCTGGCCGGCCTTGAGTGGCCTGAGGCGCCGGCGGCTAGCATGGCCGAAGCCGAGCCGCCGCACGGCGGACCGCACTCAGCACCCCTGAGCAGCCAGCACGCGGCGCCGGAGCAGCTATGACCGACCAGCAGGACGCGCCGGACACGGCCGGCGTCAGCGTCGAGGTCGGCGACGACCACGTCGCGACGATCGAGTTCAGCAACCCGCCGCACAACTTCTTCAGCCTCGCGCTGCTCGGCCAGCTTGCCGACGCCTGCGACGAGCTCGCCGCAGGCCGGCGCTGCCGCGCCATCGTGCTGTGCAGCGCGGGCAGGCACTTCTGCGCAGGCGCGGACTTCGCCAGACCTGCCGTGCTGACCGAGCAGGACGGGCTGCATCTGTACGACATGGCGCAGCGGCTGTTCGAGCAGCCGCTGCCGGTGGTGGCAGCCGTGCAGGGCGCGGCGATCGGCGGCGGCCTCGGCCTGGCGCTCGCGGCGGACTTCAGGGTGGCGGCACCCGAGGCGCGGTTCGCCGCCAACTTCGCGCTGCTCGGCATCCATCACGGCTTCGCGCTCACCGTCACGCTGCCCGCGGCGGTGGGCCAGCAGGCGGCGCTCGACCTGCTGTACACCGGCCGCAGGGTCGGCGGCGAGGAAGCTGTCGCGATCGGGCTGGCCGACCGGCTGGCGCCGTCGCACGAGGCAAGGACCGCGGCTCGCGCGATGGCGGCGTCGATCGCGGCGGCCGCGCCGCTCGCGGTCCGCGCCATCAGGCAGACGATGCGCGGCGACCTCGCCGACCGGGCCAGGGCCGCGATGGCCAGGGAACGGGCCGAGCAGGAGCGGCTGATGCGCACCGCGGACTGGCGCGAGGGCGTGGCTGCCGTGGCCGCCCGCAGGCCCGCCCGGTTCACCGGCGGGTAACCGCGGGCCTGGTCGTCAGCGGTTGTCCGCCCGGCCGGTCAAATGTCATGGTTGCTTACCTGGTGCCGAGCCGGATCGCTGACCTGGAGCCGCCGAATGCCACTGCTCGACCGCGCGGGCGTCACGATCAGCTACGCCGAGCACGGCGCCGCCGGCGGCGGCCGGGACACCGTGCTGCTCACCCACGGCTTCTCCGCCAGTTCGGCGATGTTCGCCGCGAACCTGCCCGCGCTGTCCGCCCGCAACCGCGTGCTGACCTGGGACATCCGCGGGCACGGCGGCAGCGACTACCCGGCGGACGAGGCCAGCTACCTGCCCGCCACCGCGACCGGTGACATGGCGGCGATCCTCGACCTGGCCGGCGCCGCCAGCGCGGTGCTGGCCGGCCACTCGCTCGGCGGGTACCTGTCGCTGGACTTCGCGCTGCGGTTCCCTGACCGGGTTCGCGGGCTGATCCTCATCGACACCGGGCCCGGCTTCCGCAACCCGGACGCACGGGCGGGCTGGAATGCGTACGCGGACCGCAGCGCGGCCGCGTTCAGCGAGCGCGGCCTCGCCGCCCTCGGCGGCAGCCCGGAACTGCGCGGGCCGCAGCACAGGGACGCGACCGGGCTGGCCATGGCCGCCCGTTTCCTGCTCAAGCAGTACGACTCGCACGTGCTCGACGCGCTGCACACCATCGCGGCGCCTGCGCTCGTCGTGGTCGGCGCTGACGACAGCAGGTTCCTGGCCGCGGCCGGGCACATGGCAAGCAAGATGCCGGCCGCGCGCCAGGTCGTCATCCCCGGTGCCGGGCACGCGCCGAACGTGGACCAGCCGGCCCTGTTCGACGCCGCGGTGCTGGCGTTCCTCGACGAGCTGGCGGCGGCACGCGGAGCGGCCTCGTGACCGCCAGCCCGGAGTCGGTGCGCGCCGAGCTGGCCGGCTGGGTCGGCCCGAACTGGGACCCCGGCCGCGCGCTGCGTGACTGGCGCGAGCTGCTGGCCGCGGCCGGCTGGGCGGTGCCGTCCTGGCCGGAGCGCTGGTACGGCCGCGGCCTGCCCGGCTGGGCCGACGAGCTGGTGGCGGCCGAGCTGACCAGGCTCGGCGCGGTCGGCACCCCGGTCGGCCTTGGCATGGCGCTGGCCGCGCCGACGATCCTGGCGCACGGCCCTGACCAGGTCCGCGAGCGGCTGCTGCGGCCGATCCTGACCGGCGAGCACACCTGGTGCCAGCTGTTCAGCGAGCCTGGCGCGGGCTCTGACCTGGCCGGGCTGAGCACCTCGGCGGTGCTCGACGGCGACGAGTGGGTGGTGAACGGCCAGAAGGTGTGGAACACCAGCGCGCAGCACGCTGACTTCGGCATGCTGCTGGCCAGGACGGATCCGGCCGCGCCCAAGCACCACGGCATCAGCTACCTGGCGCTGCCGATGCACCAGCCTGGCGTGCAGGTCAGGCCGCTGCGGCAGATGAACGGCAGGGCGTCGTTCAACGAGGTGTTCTTCACCAATGCGCGGGTGCCGAAGCACAACGTGGTCGGCACGGCCGGCGAAGGCTGGCGGGTCGCGCTGACCACGCTCGCGCACGAGCGCAGGTTCGGCGCGATGCGCCCGCCGCGGTACGACGAGCGGCGCGGCAGGGCGCTCGACGAGGCGCGCGCGGAGGCGGCCGCGCACTTCGCGGTCTATGCCTGGTACCCGCAGCGGGCCGGCCGCGTCGACCTGGTCATCGAGCACGCCAGGGCGGCGGGCCGGCACCGGGACCCGGTGATCAGGCAGGCCATCGCGCGGCTCATCACCATGCAGCGGGTCAGCCAGTGGACCGCGGAGCGCGCCAGGGCCGAGCGGGCCAGCGGCCGCCAGCCGGGCGCTGAGGGCTCGATCGGGAAGCTGGCGACCAGCAACATCGCCCGCGAGGCCGCCAGGGTGCACGCGATGATCGCGGGCGCGGCCGGCCTGCTCACCGGCCCGGCATCGGCGTTCGGCGGCGTGATCGCCGAGGTGCTGGTCTCGGTGCCGGCCCAGTCCATCGCCGGCGGCACCGACGAGGTCCAGAAGAACATCCTGGCCGAGCGGATGCTCGGCCTGCCGGCCGAGCCCCGGCCGGACAAGGACCTGCCGTTCAGCCAGACCCGGCGCGGCTGACCGGCGAGCCACCGGCCCTGCTGCCGGTCTCACCTGCCGCGGAGCGGACACAGAGGAAACTCAGAGGTTGTCCAGAAGCTAGCGGCAGCCGCCTCGGCCAGGCTGGCTGCATGGTCAACGTGATGACGGAGCCGCCAGGCACCGCCGAGGCAGCGGCCGGCGATGCGGAGCCAGACCAGCTGCGGGTGCTGGTCGTAGACGACGAGCCGAGCCTTGCCGAGCTGCTCGGCAGCGTGCTGCGGCACGAGGGCTGGCAGGTGCAGACCGCCGCAGACGGCACGAGCGCGGTCAGGGCGGCCCGCGAGTTCCAGCCAGACGCGGTCGTGCTCGATGTGACGCTGCCCGATTTCGACGGGCTTGAGGTGCTGCGGCGGATGCGGGCGGTGCTGCCGCAGGTGTGCGTGCTGTTCCTGACCGCGCGCGACGGCGTGCAGGACCGGATCAACGGCATTACGGCCGGCGGCGACGACTACGTGACCAAGCCATTCAGCCTGGAGGAGCTGCTGGCCAGGCTGCGCGGGCTGGTGCGCAGGGCCGGGCTGACCCGGCTGCACCGGGCGGGCACCAGGCTGACCGTCGGTGACCTGACCATGGACGAGGACGCCAGGGAGGTCAGCCGCGACGGCGAGCCGATCGAGCTGACCGCGACCGAGTTCGAGCTGCTCAGGTTCCTGATGCGCAACCCGCGCCGGGTGCTGTCCAAGGCGCAGATCCTGGACCGGGTGTGGAACTACGACTTCGGCGGCCAGGCGCACGTGGTCGAGCTGTACATCAGCTACCTGCGCAAGAAGATCGACGCCGAGCGCGAGCCGCTGATCCACACCGTCCGCGGCGTCGGCTATGTGCTGAAGCCAGCGGCCTGACATGCGCAGCGCTCGCCAGCGCGGACCGTACCAGGGCACCACGCGCGGTCTCGGCCGGTGGCTCGGCACCAGGACGCTGCGCGGCAGGCTCATCGCCGGCCTGCTCGCGCTGTTGTTCCTGGCCTGCGCGGCGGTCGGCGCGGTGACCTACGCCCACCTTCGGGGGGTGCTGATCACCCAGCTCGATGCCGAGCTCAGCACGGCCGGCCAGCGGTACGCGGACTGCCTGCACCCGGCCGGCAACCCGGCCAGCTCGCCGGGCGGCGGCTCGCCTGGCGGGCCGTCGGCTTCTGGCGGCCAGCCGTCCGGCGGCGCGGATCCGCAGAACTGCGCGCAGCGGCAGGCGCCGGACACCATCAGCGCGATGATCGCCGGCCACACCATCACCGACACGTATCTGGCGGCCAGTGACGACCTGTGCCACCTCACCGGGGCAGCCAGGGCCAGGCTGCTCGGGCTGCGCGACAACACCCCGACCACCGTGACCCTCGGGTCGTACGGCGAGTACCGGGTGCTGGCGACCGCCGCCGACGGCGGCCGGTACATCAGCGGGCTGCCGCTGGCGCCGGTGAACAGCACGCTGCGCCAGGTGGCGGTCGCGGAGATCGCCGTCTTCTCCTCGGCCCTGCTGCTCGCCGGGGTGCTCGGCGCGCTGTGGATCAGGCTCTCGCTGCGGCCGCTGCGCCGGGTCGCCGCGACCGCCACCACGGTGACCAGGCTGCCGCTGGCAAGCGGCGAGGTGACCATGCCGGCGCCGGTACCTGACGCGGATCCGAGAACCGAGGTCGGGCAGGTCGGCAGCGCTTTCAACCGGATGCTCGGGCACGTGGAGTCCGCGCTCGCCCGCCGCGCGGCCAGCGAGGCACGGCTGCGCAGGTTCGCCGCCGACGCCAGTCACGAACTGCGCACGCCGCTGGCCGCGATCCGCGGCTACGCGGAGCTGGCCAGGCGGTACGACGGCGAGGTGCCGGCCGAGATCGCGCATGCGCTGAGCCGGGTCGAAGCCGAGTCGGCCAGGATGAGCGTGCTGGTCGACGAGCTGCTGCTGCTTGCCCAGCTGGACGCCGGGCGGCCGCTCGCCGCCGAGCCGGTCGACCTGACCAGGCTGGCCATCGACGTGGCAAGCGACGCCAGGGCCGCCTCGCCCGACCACCACTGGCTGCTTGACCTGCCGGAACAGCCGGTGATCGTGAGCGGCGACGAGCACCGGCTGCACCAGGTGCTGGCCAACCTGCTCAGCAACGCGGCCAGGCACACTCCCCCGGCCACCTCGGTCACGCTCGCGCTGACCGACATCTCCGATGGCGTGCGGGTGACGGTGACCGACGACGGGCCCGGCATTCCGGCCGAGCTGCAGTCTGAGGTGTTCGAGCGGTTCGTGCGCGGCAGCTCGCCGCGCTCGCCGGCGGCCGGCAGCAGCGGGCTGGGCCTGGCGATCGTGCGCGCGGTGACCTCGGCGCACGGCGGCCGCGCCGAGGTGTCGAGCCGCCCCGGCCGCACCGTGTTCACCATCACGCTGCCGTGCGCGGTGTGAGCTGACGGCCTGCGCCGGCTGGCAGCTAGCGCCCGCCGGCCAGCTCGAGCAGGTCGTCCAGGATCGCGCCGAACGAGTCCGCCATCAGCGTCAGGTGGCCGGCCCCGCTGACCAGGTGCGACCTGGCACCTGGCAGGTTGGCGGCTAGCCACTGGCCGTGCCCGAACGGCACCATGTTGTCCTGGCCGCCCTGCCAGACCGAGATCGGCGCGGCCACCGTCCCGCTGGCCGGCAGCTCGAATCCCCAGTCCTTGACGAACGCCAGGTCGTCGTCGCGCCAGCCGGCCATGCCCGCCGCGGTGGCCGCGCGGAACGACGCCGCGAGGAAGTCGGCGAACTCGCCGGTCAGCACGGCCAGGTCGACATCGGAGGCGAGGCTGCCGATCGCCTCCGTCAGCTGGCCCGCAGTGATGTCGCGTAAGAAGCTGACCGCGTCTGCCAGCGCCTCGGTCAGCGCCGCCGCACCTGCCGCGGCGGCGCTGAACTCAAGCACGTTGTCATCGGCCATCCCGGCCATCCAGGTCAGGCCGGGGGCGTTGTACGGCGCGACCCCGGCGACGCACGCGGCCGCCTGGCACCGGCCGGCCAGCAGGACCGCGCAGGCCAGCGCGTGCGGCCCGCCGCCTGACCAGCCGGCGGTGACGAAACTGGCGGCGCCGATGTGGTCGAGTACGGCGGTCACGTCGGCGGCCGCGTCGCCGACGGCCCGGCCAGGCAGCGGCGCCGACCGGCCGTATCCCGGCCGCTCATAGCAGACCAGGCGCAGGCCGCGACTGGCCGCCGCGGCGGTCATCGGCGGGTAGCTGGCGATCGCCCCTGGCGCGCCGTGATGGAAGACGAGCGGCAGGCCGTCTTCCGGCCCGTCGAGCAGGACATGCAGTTCACGGCCGTCCGCGGTGCGCATCATCAGGTCGTCACGGCCGGATTCCGCCGTCATCATCCGCCTCCAGGGAGGGGAACGAAGGACGCTCCTTACTGCCCTTCACCACGCAGATGTGGACACAGTGAAAAGAACAGATGATTGACACTGTGATACTCGGAAGTTAACTTCGCTCTAGCTAGACCAGCTTATCGCTGCATCGCCTGATAAAGCCGGCGACGCTCCGCTTGGCCGGCGCCGCCAGCCGCCGCACTGACCAGCGTGCCAGCGCGCGGCAGGCATTGCTCATTGTCGCGTTTCACCGCTCGCGCGGAGGTGAGTTGGCGTGTCGCACAAGCCCGCAATGATCAGGCAGCTAGTGATCCCCGGCGTGGCCGCCGCGATGGCCGCACTCGTCGTGGTCGTGCCAGCGCTGCCGGTGTCGGCCAGCGCGGTGGCACATCGCGGCGAGCAGGTCGGCCACGGCAGGCAGGCCGCGGTCATCGTCAGGAATGGGTACGGCGTGCCGAGCGTGTACGCCAGGACCACGGCCGGCATGTGGTTCGGCGACGGCTGGGCGCAGGCGCAGGACCGGCTGGTCCAGCTTGAGCTCACCCGCAGGTCGGTCGAGGGCACGCTGTCGGCCATCTTCGGGCCGAGCGAGCTCAGCCAGGACGAGACGGTCAGGACGCTGTTCTACACCCCAGCCGAACTGCGCGCGCAGTACGCGTCGCTGCCGGCCGTGACCCGGCGCGCGCTCGTCTCGTTCTCGGCCGGCATCAATGCCTATATCAGGTACGCCTACGCGGACCCGGCCAACCGGGTGCCGTACGAGTTCTTCGTGCTTGGCTCCGCGCTCGGGCTGTCCGGACCGTACCGGCCGGCGCCGTGGACGCCGACGGACACCGTCGCCGTCGGCAACTACCTGGCCAGGGAATTCGGCGGCGGCGGCGGGAGCGAGCTGCAGAACCTGGAGTTCCTGACCTACCTGCAGGCCGAGCTGACGGCCAACCATGACAAGCACGCGGCGCGCGACGCCACCGCGATTTTCAACGATGCGCGGTGGATCAACGATCCGACGGCGCCGACCACGGTGCCCAGCCGCAGCGCCGGGCAGCCTGACGCCGCGGCAGCACGCCAGCGCGTCGCGACCGCGAGCACGCTGGCCAGCCTGGCCGGGCTCAGCCGCTCCGCGGTCCGCGCCGCCGCCACGAAGCTGGCCGCCGACCGCAAGTCCATCCTGCAGACCGGGATCTCGCTGCGGGTGCTGTCGCATGGCGGCTCGAACGCGATAGCCGTCGCGCCGTGGCGCTCGGCTGATCACCACGCGATGCTCTGGGGCGCGCCGCAGGAGGGCTTCGGCACGCCGAGCGTGGACTGGGAGGTGTACCTGCACGGGCCCGGCTACGACGCGGGCGGGATGGCGATCACCGGCGAGCCGTTCGTGCTGATCGGCCGCAACGCGGACATCGCCTGGACCACCACCAGCGAGGAGACGGTCGACCAGCGGATCTATATCGAGACCGACGTCAACTTCGCGGCCAGCCCGCCGACCTACCTGTGGGACGGCAAGCAGATCCCGATGCAGGCCATCAGCGAGCCGATCGCGGTGGCCGGGCAGGCGGCGCAGCCGTTCACGGTGTACCGGACCAAGGACGGGCCGGTCATCAGCACCGATCCGGCTGGGCACTTCGCGTTCTCGATCAGGTTCGCGTCCTGGGACCGGGAGACCGGCTCGCTGACCGGCTTCTCCCAGCTCGGCGGCGACCGCAACCTGCGGCAGTTCCGGCACTCCATGAGCCTGATCACCACGCTGCATAACTTCCTGTACGCCGACTCCAAGGGCAACATCGCCTACTTCGGCGACGGGCTTGTGCCGATCGAGCCGTCGTTCAGCAAGGTGGACCCCCGGCTGCCGGCCCTCGGCAACGGCACCGAGCAGCCGCTCGGCAACGTGCCGTTCAAGGACATGCCGCACAGCGTGAACCCGGCGCAGGGCTACCTGGACAACTGGAATACCAAGCCGTCGCAGGCCGCGTACTACCAGCAGAACGAGGGCGACGAATACTGGGGCACCATCTTCAGGTCCAGCCTGATCAGCAAGCTGGTCGCCTCGACCAGGCACGTCACGATCGGCTACCTGGAGCACATCGAGCACGTGATCGGCACCATCGACAACCAGGACAACACCAGGCCGGCCGCGCCGTACTTCATCCCGTTCCTGGTCAGCGCCTACCGGCACCTGGCAGCGGAGCACAGCCCGCTGACGACCGCGTCGGCGCATCCCGACCTGGCCCGTGCCATCCGGGTGCTGCGCCGGTGGAACGATGTCAGCACCCTCGGCAGCCCGGCGATGTCGATCTTCATGAACTTCCTCGAGGCGTTCGAGCGGAACGTGTTCGAGGGCGGGACGTTCCCGGACGAGCAGTACACCGGGCGGATCAACTTCAGTGACGCGAGCCTCGGCCTCGGCACCTACGGCGGCCTCGGCGGCATGGGCACCTACAACCTGCTGTACCACATCCTGGCCCGCACCCATGGCCTGACGCCCTGCGGAACGCTGTGCTACACCGGCGGCTACTTCGCTGGTCACCGCGACCAGCTGCTGGTGGAGAGCCTGAACGACGCGATCACGATCCTGTCGGGCACCGGCACGCAGCTCGGCCAGGACGTGCCAGGCTTCGGCACCGCCGACATCGCCAAGTGGGGCTACCAGCCGGCCCAGGACCAGAACTGGGACAGCCTCGACCCGCTGGCCGTCGGCGTGACCACGCACTGCGGCACCAGCGCCAGCCAGAACCGCAGCACGTTCATGATGGCCGTCGACGTGGGCAGGCACGTGCTGACCGGGCAGGACGAGCTGCCGCCTGGCGAGAGCGGGTTCATCTCCGCGGCCGGCACGCCGAGCCCGCACCTGTGCGACCAGGTCGGGCTGTTCAACACCTTCACCTACAAGCCGATGCCCAGATCCTGAGCTAGCGGGCCTGCGGCCAGCGGGCGGCCCACAGCTCGCGCCTGGTTGCGCTGTAGCCGATGCCGACGGCGAGCACCGCGGCCAGCGTGAGCATCGCCGCCTGGGCTGGCAGGTACTGCAGCAGCAGGCCGCAGCCAAGCAGGCCGGCCGGCATGCCAAGGCCGAACAGCGTCATCAGCGCCGCCACGACCCGGCCGCGCTGCTCGGCCGGAGCCTGCCTGAGCAGCAGGATGTCGATCAGCACCCGCGCGGCCGGGGTGCCGAGCATGCCGGTGAACAGCAGGCCCGCCACCCACCACGGGCCGAGCGGCAGGGCAAGCAGCGCGAAGATCGGTATCAGCAACATGGTGACCGACAGCAGCAGCACGCCCGGCCGCAGCCGGTGCAGGATCTTGACCAGCGGTGCCCCGGCCAGGCCGCCGGCCGCGCCGCAGCCCAGTGCCAGGCCGATCTCGCCCGAGTGCACGCCCTGCTGCCGCAAGATCACGATGATCACCAGGTCAAGCCCGGCGCCGACGGTGTTGATCATCATGATGAGCAGCACCGCTGCGCGCAGCACCGGCTCCCGCCACAGCGTGCCGACGCCGGAGAATACCTGCCGCCACCCGGCGTCAGCGGCGCTGCCGGCCGCGGCGGCCGGCGGCGGCCCCGGCTTGGCCGGCCTGACCCGCACCAGCGTGGTCGTCAGCAGCGAGATGGCGAAGCTGGCGGCGGTGCACAGGAACGGGATGGCGTGCGCCAGCGCGCTGATGCCGTACAGCGCGCCGCCGAGTGCCGGGCCGGCCAGCGCCGAGCCGTTCTGCCTGACCTCGTCCTGGGTGAGCGCCTTGGTCAGCTGCTCTGGCGGCACCACCGACCGCACCAGCAGCAGCCTGGCCGGGCCGCAGATCGCGGCGCCCATGCCGAGCAGCGCGGCCGCGCACAGCAGCAGCGGCAGTGACAGCCAGCCGGAGATCAGCCCGGCCACCACCAGGCAGGTGATCGCGGCCCGGCAGGTCTCGGCGATGATCACCAGCAGCCGCTGGCTGTAGCGGTCAGCCAGCCAGCCGGCGGGCAGCCCGGCCAGCAGCGAACCAGTCGCCTGCACGGCGGCGAACAGCCCGGCCCTGGCTGGCGATCCGGTGATCGCGAGGATGGCCAGCGGATAGGCGACGTCGGCTACCGCGACGCCAAGCGTCGACGCGGTCTGGCCAAGCCAGAGCGCCTGGAACCTGAGGTTGCGCCGCAGCGGCAGCGGCGCCGGCTGAGCCGTGGCGCCGTGCTGAAGGTCGTGCTCGGCCGGATCGGCCGTCGCCTGCCTGGTCATCCCCGCCGCCTCCGTTCATTGATCCGACATCATTTACGTTTACATGAATGATCTGTCTGAGGTGAATGATGCCGCATCCGTGAGAATCTGGCAAGATGGGCCCATGACCTCCTCGCCAGCCGATCGCGATCCGGGCCCGCAGCAGGTCAGGACCGTCGCTGATGTCGCCATGATCAAGGCGATGGCCGATCCGACCCGGCTCGCGATACTGACCGCGCTCATGCAAGGCGCCGGCGAGCTGCCGGTGATGTCGGTCAAGGAGCTGGCCGAGCAGCTCGGCGAGCCGCAGACCAAGCTGTACCGCCATGTCCGGCAGCTTGAGGCGGCCGGGCTGATCAGGGTGGCGGCCACCCGGATGGTGTCGGGGATCCTCGAGCAGCGGTACCAGGCAGCGCAGCATGACCTGACGTTCGGTCCTGGCTTCCTGCGCGAGCATCCCGATGAGACCAGGTCGGTGGCCACCGCGATCTTCGATCGCTTCCGTGACGGGGTGCTCGGCGCGCTGGCCAGCAGCTCGGGCGCGGGTGACGACCCGCCGACCGTGTTCCTGGCCGGTGACGCCAGGCTCAGCAAGGCGCGCGCCGCAGAAATCAGGGCCAGGCTCAAGGAACTCACCAGCTACGTCGAGGCGAGCGACGACGATCCCGACGGCGTCGAGGTCAACCTGCTGGTCGGCATGTACACCGTGCCAGCCGCCGGCCAGGCCGGGCAGGACGGCGGCACCAGCTCGCAGGCCGGCTGACGGCGCCGCTGCCGGGATCCGGCAGGGTGCCTGCCCGGCACTGCCGCGGTTGCGCTGTGTGCCCTGCACAGGCGTACGGTGAAGTGCCAAGCCCCGAGGAGACGCCGTGCCGCTTCCTGCCGCCGACGAGCGGAACCGCTTCGCCCAGCACCTGTTCGCGCCGTTACCAGCCCGCTACGACCGGCTGGCGGAGGTGCTGTCGATGGGGCAGAACGGGCGCTGGCGGCGCGCCATGGTCGACAAGGTGGTACCGGCAGCAGCCGGCCAGTCGATCCTCGACGTGGCGTCCGGCACGGCCGGCGTCGCACTCCAGCTTGCCGACCGGTCGGCCGCCAGCATCGTCGGCATCGACCTCACCGAGCAGATGCTCAGGCAGGGCAGCAGCAACGTGGCGGGCTCAGCCCATGCCGACCGCATCGGGCTGGTGGCCGGCCGGGCCGAGCAACTGCCCTTTCCTGACGCAAGCTTCGACGCGCTGACGTTCACCTACCTGCTCAGGTACGTCGCCGACCCGCAGGCCACGCTCGCCGAGCTGGCTCGGGTGGTGCGGCCGGGCGGCACGGTCGCCAGCCTTGAGTTCCTCGAGCCGCCGTCGCCGTTCTGGCGGTTCTGGTGGCGGCTCTATACCGCGACGCTGCTGCCGCTCGGCGGATTGCTGACCGGCGGCCGCGAATGGCTCACCGTCGGCCGCTTCCTCGGCCCCAACATCACCGCGCATTACCGCCGCTACCCGCTGAGCTGGACGGTTGCGGCGTGGCAGCAGGCAGGGCTGCAGGACGTCGGCTACCGGGTGATGAGCCTCGGCGGCGGCCTGGTCATGTGGGGAACCCGAGCGGGTGACTGAGCCAGACGCGGCGGCGCCGGCCGCGCAGCCGGCCGGGCAAGCGCCGGTTACCGCACGGCCCGCGTTCTACGCGGCGGCACCCGGCAGCGTCAGGGACTGGTGGACGCTGCTGCACCCGCCGTACACGGCCTGGCACCTGTCCTACGTGGTGATCGGCGCCTGCCTGGCACCACGGGTCAAGCTGGTGCCGTTGCTGGCCGCCCTCGGCGCGTTCTTCCTGGCCGTCGGGATCGCCGCGCATGCGCTTGACGAGCTGCACGGGCGGCCGCTCCGCACCAAGATCCCGAGCTGGGCGCTGATCGGGGCGACCGCGGTCGGCCTGGCCGGCGCGCTCGCCCTTGGCATCGCCGGGGTGACCAGGGTGGGCTGGGTGCTGATCCCGTACCTGATCATCGGCCCGCTGCTGGTGATCGCCTATAACGCCGAGCTGTTCGGCGGGATCGTGCACACCGACCTTGGCTTCGCCGCCGCCTGGGGTGCCTTCCCGCTGCTGACCGCGTACACCGCGGAAACCGGCGGCCTGTCGGCCGGTGCCGTCATCGCGGCCGGCGGCGCGTTCGGGCTGTCGGCGGCGCAGCGCAGCCTCAGCACGCCGGCCAGGACGCTGCGGCGGCGCACGACTCAGCTGACCGGCGAGATGGCGATGTCGGACGGCACCACCGTGCCGATCGACGCGGCCTGGCTGCTGACCCCGCTGGAACGCGCGCTGCGCGCGCTGTCCTGGAGCGTCGTGCTGATTGCCGCAGCGCTGGCCATCAGCAGGCTGGGCTGAGCTGCCGCCGGGCGCGCGGTACGGCCTCACGACCCGGCCGGCCAGCCCGGTGACCAGGCTCACCCCGCGGGCCGCGCGCTAGAGCGCGTCTTTTCGCTGCAGGTAGCTCATCGCGGCCCAGCCGACGGGCACCGGCAGCCAGAACGTGATCAGCCGGAACAGCAGGACCGCGCTGAGCGCGGTGCCGCCCGCCATGCCCGCCGCGGTGAGCAGCCCGGTCAGCGTCGCCTCCACGCCGCCGATGCCGCCGGGCGTGGGCACCAGCGAGCCGACCGCGCTGCCGGCCAGGTATGCCACCGCGACGCTGGCCAGCGGCAGCGACACGCCAAGCGCGCGGACGCAGGCCATCAGGCACAAGATATAAGCGGCGGTCAGCAGCAGCGCCCCGCCGATGCCCTCGGCCAGCTTGGCCGGGCGCTGGGCGAGGTCGAGCAGCCTGGGCAGGATCTGGTTGATCGCGGGCACCAGCCGCTTCTGCGCGAGCCTGCGCGCGGCCGGGAAGGCCAGCGCGACCAGCACGATCGCGGCGAGCGCGCCGACGGTGATGTAGACCCAGCTCGGCAGCGGCAGCGAGTGCGGCTGGGACACCCCGGTCAGCGCCGCGAAGATCACCAGGAGCAGCAGGTGCAGGGCGAAGGCGAGCACCTGGGAGACCCCGATGCTGGCCGCCGCGCTGGTCGCCGGCACGTCGGCCTTGCGCAGGTAGCGCAGGTTGAGCGCGACGCCGCCGACCGCGGCCGGGGTGACCAGGGTGACGAACGAGCCGGCCAGCTGGGCGAGGAACGTGCGCACCAGGTGCAGCTTCTCCAGCACGAAGCCGGATAGCTGCCAGGCCGCGCCCACATAGGTGACCGCCGACAGCCCGAGCGCCAGGATGGTCCAGCGCCAGTCGGCTGACTTGATCACATGGCCGAACTTCACCTTGGTGAACTCACCGACCAGGATGTAGGCCGCGAACACGCCGACGACCAGCGTGAGCACCGACCGCAGCCGGAACCGCTCGAGCTGCACCGGCGGCACGTCGCCCTCCGGCACCGTGTCGAGCAGCCGTTTCCGCAGCTCGGTGAGCACCTCCTTGTGCCGCCGCAGCCGGTTCCTCGTCGACCGGGCGAGCACCACCGGCTGCAGCAGCGGCGCCACGTCGGCCAGGTCGACGGCCGGCACCCGCTCCATCGCGATGTCGGCCGCCTTGTCCGGCCCGACCTGCAGCGCGGTCTCCGCGAGCAACTGCGCCAGGTCGAGCCTGAGCTGCAGGTCACTGGCCGCCACGTCACCGTGGCCAGGCTCGAGCAGGGTGACCCTGGTGCCATCCGGACCGGACAGCAGCAGCCGGTCGGCGGTCAGCGCCCGGTGCGTGACCCGCCGCCTGTGCAGCTTCAGCACGGTGTCCCAGATGCCGCGCAACTGCTCGTCGGTCGGCTCAGGCAGGTCGGCCAGCGTGGTCCCCTGCACGTGGTCGGTGGCCAGCACCGCGGCCTCGGGGCCGACGCCGACCAGCGCGCGCAGCCTGGGCGTGTGCACCCCGGCGTCGCGTACCGCGTAGTTCAGCAGCGCGAGCCGCTCCACCGCGCGGTGCACGGTCAGCGGCGCCGTCCTGGTTGCCTGGGCGGTCAGCCGGAGCGCGCGGTAGACCCGGTAGATGAAGTCGGCGGCCTGCTGGTCCCGGTCGAAGACGGTGACATCGCGGCGCTCCCCCGTGCTCGACGTCGCGATGTACCTGCGGTTGCCGGTGCCGATGTCGCTGGTCCTGCGGATCTCGGCGACCGGCAGGTCGACCGCGCTGATCGCGGCGGCGATCTGCAGGCCGGACGGCCGCTCCGAGGTGACGCCGAAGGCGTACCTGAAGCCCGAGCCGATCACCGCGCCGATCAGCAGCGTGATCGGCAGCGAGAGCACGGTGGTCGGCGAGTCCGGCGTGGCCAGGCTGGTGATCACGTAGAAGCCGATGGCCAGCCAGAACCCGGCGCGCCAGCGGGGCCGGCCGGACAGCCCGATCATCGTCAGGAACGCCGACAGGCCGGCCAGGTACGGATCAAAAGGGACTGAATGCCCCAGGCAGGCCGGTGACGGCAGGTGATGCAGCGAGCACGCGGCCGCCACCGCACCGGAGTGCCGGCCGGTCCTGGTCAGGGTACGGAACAGCGACATGGTGGCGTGCCGGCGCACCAGCCAGTTGGCGACCACCGCGACGACCGCCGCCGCCACGCCGGTGCCGATGGCCTCGGCCAGCCGCTGCACCTGGCCGATCACGATCAGCCTGATGGCCAGCGCGACCGGCAGCACGAACAATGCCACCGCGGCGACGAAGGCCAGCGCCTGCAGCAGGCCCTTCAGCAGGTGGTCGCTGGCCTGGATGACATCGGTCTCCACCCCGCTCGCGGTCGCCTGCGCGCGCAGCGCCACCAGCACCAGCAGCGCGATCCCGGCCAGGTCGAAGATGCATCGCAGCAGGTCAGCAGGGATGCGAACGCGCGGCTCTAGATGATCGAGGACCTGCACCTCGGCATCGACCGAGGCACCGGCCGGCCCGCCGGTGGCGCGCTGGCCCGATGGCGCCTCCCGCCGCGACAGCCTCATGCCCAGATCGTTTCATCTAGTAAGCCATATGCCATACGGCGGCCTGGAAGTTTCCGCTGGCCATCGCGATGGCCAGGGGATGACATTCAACACCAAACCGCCGCCACGTCGCGAGCCTCTGTTGCCGCCATCGGGGTCTTGGCGACCCCGGACAAGCCGTCAGGTAACGACGGAGCCTAGGAACTGACGGTCAGGCGCCGGCCCAGGCCGCCTCCTGGCTGCCCGCGCTCACCAGCTTGTAGTACAAGGCCGCGGTGTCCTGGTGCGGCTCGCCGTCCGGGGCGATCTCGCTGATCGCGTCCAGGCATCGCCGCCACGCCTCGCGCACCCCGACCAGGTTGCCCGCCGCGTGCTCGGCCCGCATCAGCGCCCGCCACAGCTGCTCGGCCCCGGTGTCGCCGGCCAGCCCGATCCTGGCCGCCCGCGCCGCCGCGGCCGGCTTGCCGGCGCCTGCCTCGAGCTCGGCGAGCAGGTCGGCGGCATCCACGATCTGCGCCCTGACGGTCTCGGTCAGCGCCGGATCGAGCCACCAGTAGTAGCAGCCGGTAAACGGCTGGCCCCTGATCAGCCCGAGCGCCTGGCGGAGCGCCCTGGCGTCACGGTGCGCCAGCCCGCCGCTGGCCAGCGTGTCGAACTCGTCCCAGTCGAACCTGGCGTCGGGATGCAGGGCGTACTGGCCGCCGCCCAGGTGCACGAGCCACTCCCTGCCGTCGGCGGCCAGGCCGAGCTGCCGCCTGGTCCTGACGATCAGCTGCCGCAGCGAATCGGTTGGCTTGGGGTGATCGGGGTCGGCACCGAGCAGGTAGCACAGCTGCTGATTGGACAGGCCCTCGGCGCCGTGCAGCGCGAGCGCCAGCAGCAGCTGGCTCTGCGCGGGCAGCAGCGTCGCTGGCTGGCCGTTCACGGTCAGCGAGCCAAGCACGCCGATCCGCAGCACCGGAACGGCGGCAGCGGTCTCGCCGTCGCTGGCTGGCCCGGCCGGCTGCGGCAGCACCTCGGTGACCCTGGCCCCGATTTCGCCGTCGGCACCGCCCTGGGGCGGCGATCCTGATGGCACCTGGCCGGCCCACGCCAGCTCGTCGTCAGGCTGGCCGCCCGGCTGCGCGAGCTCGGCCGGCCAGGACCAGTGGTCGTACGGCGGCTCGTCTGGGCCGACATCGCCGGGCTCGGCCGCGGTGTCGAACAGGCCGACAAGCGCCGCGTAGTCGGCCTCGGACAGCGGCGCGACCCGTGCCGCAAGCTGCAGCGGCCACACCCTGGCGACCAGCTGGCCGGCCTCGCTGGCCAGCTCGATGCTGGCAGGCGGCTGACTGGCAGCGCCTGGCCACCCGGCCACCAGGGCCGCGACGCCGCCAGGCCAGCCGGCCAGCGCGGTCAGCTCGTCGAGCTGCTCGGCCGTCGGCGGCTCGCTCGATACCAGCACGGTCAGCGCCCAGTCCTCGTCCTGCGGCTCGGCCAGCCGGCGCCAGCGCAGGTCCGCGGCGGTGTCATCGCCGAGCCTGCCGCTGACCCTGTCGGTCCGGGCCGCGAGCAGGCCGATTGCCTCGGCCAGGCTGTCACAGCAGGTGCCGCGGCCGCCGAGTACGCCGAGTTCGGGAAAGCCGACGAGGATCAGGTCGTACCAGCCGGCCAGCTCGCCGGTGGCCAGCTCGGCGGCGGCGCTGCGGAGCAGCGCCGCCGCCTGGGCAGGCTCGCCGGTGACGGTCGTGACCTGCAAATGCTCGAGATCGATGAGCAGGTGACCGCCGTCTATCTCGCCGAGCGTGACCAGGCCGGGCAGCAGGTCGGCCGGCGCGGCCGGGCCCGGCTCCGCCTGGGCAGCCAGGCCAAGCCGCCAGGTGCTGCCGAGCCGGCCGGCCACTACCGCGGCCGGCCACGGCGGCGCCTCCGCGGCCGGGCTGGCGAGCAGCAGCTCGAGGCTGTCCGGCAGCATCCTGACCGCGGTGAACTCGGGCAGTTCGCCCGCGGACATCAGCTGCTCGCCGAGCGAGCCGAGCGCGGCCCGCCACGACGGCACCGCGTCGTCGGATGCCGCGCGGATACGGCGCTCGGTCTCGATCACCTGCGGGTCGGCAGGCAGCGGG
>JASHQL010000239.1 GCA_030039155.1 Streptosporangiaceae bacterium
CTGCTGCTGTGCGGCATCTTCGGCAATATCAGTGATCGCGACATCCACCGCACCGTGCAGGCGGCGGCCGGCATGTGCCGTCAGGGTGCGACCGTCATCTGGACCCGGCACCGGCGCCCGCCCGACCTGACACCGCAGCTGCGGGCCTGGTTCGCCGGCAGCGGCTTCCACGAGGTCGCGTTCGACCCGCTCGACACCAGTACCTTGACCAGCGTCGGCACGCACCGCCGCGACCAGGCACCGGTCGCCGGGCCGGCCTGCGAGCGGCTCTTCACGTTCCGTCCCGGCTAGCAGCACCAGGCCCAGCGGGCATCCGGGCCACCAAGCTCTCCGCCCCGGCTAGCGGTCGTGGCCGGTCGCCTGGTGGTCGGGCCAGGGGACCGCGTATCGGTCGTCGGCGCCCTGGCTGAGCCGTGCGTACCGCAGCAGTTCGCGGATAATGCCGGCATTGCCCATCGCCCACCCGGCACGTGGTTGCAGGTCTCCGGGGGTGGCCCGGTGCTCGAAGTTCGACCACCGGACGCCGGCGGCATCGATGGTGGCGCGCGCCGCGAGGTCGCCGGCCAGCAGGTTCGCGAAGCCGAAATCATCGCCACGCTCGACTATGCGGTCGCACGCCAGGGCCAGGACGCCAGCGGTGCCGCAGCACCGGGCGTTGTTATCCCAGAATCCTGGCCGGAGGCGACGCGGAAGACCGGAGTCGCGGACGGTCCGCCAGCAGCGGTCGCCGAGCGCGGCCCAGGACTCGTCTCCGGTGATCCGGGCGAGCAGCCGAAAGACCTGGGCGTCGCCGGCCGGACCGTTGCACCAGCCGTAGCTGTAGCGCTCGATGACGTCGGGCCGGTGCGGCGGGTCGGAGTGCGGGACCAGGAAGCCGTCCTGGCCTGCCTCGTCCCGGCCTGCCACGTCCGCCGCTCCGGCGAGCGCCAGCTCGATCATGTCCTGGCGGCCGGCCGCGTCGCCGACCGCGGCCAGCGCGTACACGATGCCCAGCGTGCCGTGCGCGATGTGGTGTGACCGGGCCGGCGACGGCCGCACCGCCCAGTTGACGCCGCACCGGGTCCGGTCGGCCGAGGTCAGGAACGGGGTCACCGCCATCACGGCCAGGTCGAGATCGCCTGCGGAGAGCGCGCCGAGCCCGATCCCGGCGTTCCCCATGAGCAACTCGGACATCGCATTCCAGCGCCGCCCGTCGAACCGGTCACGAACCCGGTCCAGCGCCCGGTCCGCGGCCGCGTGCCTGCCCAGCGCGCGCAGTGCCACCGCGACGCCGGCCAGCCCGAAGTACAGCGAGCAGTCCTCAAGGCTGTCGACTTGGGCGCTGAGCACGTCCGCGCCGCGCGACACGGCCTGACGGTACCGGTCATCACCGAAGTACCGGTCTGCCTCATGCAGCGCCAGGGCAACACCGGCCAGGCCGTGGTACAGGGACAGATCCCCGCGGTCCTGGCCCGGCGCATCGAGCAGCAGCCAGTCCGCCGCGCCACGAGCCAGCCGCGCAGCCTGCGCCCCGCGCGACAGCTGATCCGGCCGGCCCATGAGCCGAGGCTAGCGGCAGCCGCACGGGCAGCCGCCGGCGTAGACCGGCCGGGCGGTCGCCGCTGATCTTGAGGCCTGCTGGGCATTGAAGCGACGTCGTGCTGATCGATATACATATGCGGCATCGTGCGGCGTCGTGCGGATGAAGGCGGCCTGCCTGATCCTGGGGGCATTGTGAACGAACTGACCGAGGGCGAGCTAGCCGCGGCGGCAAGCGAAGGGATCCTGCTTGAGGGTGATGCGACCGGGCCGCGGCGTGTCGATGCAGAGTTGCTGCGTCGATGCTGCCGTGGGCTGATCGGTCAGATCGACCCTCGCGGGATCAGATTCCGGCACTTCACGATTGCCGGCCGCGTGGATCTGTCCGGCCTGAAGGTCCCGTTCCCGCTGGTCTTCGATGACTGCGACTTTGACTCGCCGCTGCTGCTTGAAGGGGCGGAGATCCATGAGCTCGCGCTGACCGGATGTCGCTGCCTGGCTGGCTTGCTGGCGAACGGAGTCCGGGTGCGGCGGGATGTCAACCTGTCAGGCAGCACCGTCAGCGGCACTCTCAGCAGTGCCGCTAGCACTTCCAGGAAGGCCGCGGTCTGGCTCTGCGAAGCGCGGATCGGTGGTCGTCTGCTCTGCGTGGACACTGTCATCGATGGTCAGGGCGAGCGGTCAGTGCAGGCCGACAGGCTCGAGGTTGGCGGCAATATCCGGCTGCTGCATCGGTTCAGCGGGATAGGCGAGGTCCGGCTCATCGGCGCGCACATCGGCGGGTCGCTGGACCTGACCGGAGCCCGGATCGAGGCCGACTCGAGTGGCCTCGCCCTGGACCTGGGAGAGGCCACGATCGACGGGAGCGTGTTCCTCATTCCCGACGCCCAGGGCCGCAAGCCGGTCGTGCGCGGGCGCATCGACATGGGACGGGCGCGCATCTCCGGGCAACTGCTGATTCGCGGCGCCACCCTGGCACCCGAGCAGGGCCTGCCGGTCGGGAGCGCCTACTCGCGGTCACGGCTGTCCGGCACCGCGCTGAATGCGCCACGGCTGTCGGTAGGCGCCGAGACGACGCTTGAGGACTCCTGCCAGGTCTCCGGCGGGATCGAGCTGTCGATGAGCGACCTGAGCAGCCTGTCCATCGGGCCCGGCTGCTCCCTGCACGCACCTGGCCGGACCGTGCTCGACCTGAGCAATGCCGAACTCCGGTCAACGCTCACGGTCAGCGAGGGCGTACCGGTGCACGGCACCGTGCGGCTCGAAGGCACCCGCGTGCAAGGCAACCTCTGCCTGCGCGGAGCGGTCCTCAGCGATCCTGCCGGACGATACCTGGTCACCGCGCATGGCGCGACGATCGACGGCGAGGCGCAACTGCAAGGGCTCCGCGCCACTGGCGGGGCAGTCGGCTTCCGGGCCGCCACCATCGGAAACGTTGTCGACGCATCAGACGCGCAGCTTGCCAACCCAGGCGGGTACACGCTCAGCCTGCATCAGGCCAACATCAGAGGCTCAGTACGCATGGTGGGAGCGTTCAAGTCCGACGGCCTGGTCGTGCTCAACCGGGCGACGATCGACGGGCGCCTGCTGTGCACCGGAGGCACCTTTACCTGCCCTGGTCCCGCACAGCGGAACGAGGCCGGGCACGCGATCGAGGCTATCTCCGCGACAATCCGTGGCGGCATGGACCTCTGCTGGAAGCAAGCCTCACCAAGCGCGGACTTCACCGACGCTGCCACCTCATTCGTCGCCGACGACCCGGCCACCTGGCCCGAGCGGATCGCCCTTTCAGGCTTCACCTATGACCGGCTCGAAAGGCCTCAGCGAGGCAGCTCGATTGAAGCCTGGGACTACAAGATCCGCCGCGACTGGCTCGCGCGCCAGGTTCCCTACGACGCGAGCCCATACGAGCAAGCCGCGCAGGCATTCCGCCGGCACGGATACACAGACGGCGCCAAAGCCATCCAGATCGCGCAGCAAAGGCGCGCTCGGCAGTACATCCGGGGCCCGCTGGCGCAGCCTCGCCGCGTCCTGGACGTCCTCTACGACATCACGGTCGGATACGGACACCGGCCCGGCCGGGTCTTGTGGCTGCTCGCAGTGCTCATCGGCCTCGTTACCGCCTCGCTGCAAATCCCGGCCGCGCAGGCCACCATGCGCGCCACCGTTTCCGGCACCGTGTTCACGACCCGCGGTACCTTGACCCCTGGAGCCGCACCGAAGCCGGCTGCAGCGCAGGCGTCGTCGCCGTCGGCGCGCGACGCGGCCGCGCCCTGCGGCGGCGGTGAGGTGCGCTGCTTCAACTCCTTCCTCTACGCGTTCGACACGGTCATTCCGCTGATCTCACTCGGGCAGCGGTCGACCTGGTACCCGGACGCCGACGTCCCTTACGGAACCTTCGTGCAGTGGTGGCTCTACGTCGCGAGCGTCCTCGGATGGCTCCTGTCATCGGTGTTCGTCCTGTCCCTGGCGGCTCTGGCACGGTCCAGCTGACGGCGTTGCCGGGCGGGCCGTCCGCTGTGGGAGCGCGGATGTGTACCCGGCCGGGTCAAGACTCGGCTTCGGCGCGCTTGCCTACACGTCGCTGAGCGCCCGGCGGTGGGCCAGCACGCCGCGTTCGACCTCGGCGAGGGTGGCCCGCACCTGGTCATCAGGCCGATCCGAGAGCGCTGCGGCAAGGTACTGGCCGAGCCGATCAAGGTCCTCGCCGACGATCCGGCGGACTTCCTCATCGGTTGCGACCCCATGCCATGAGTGCGGCGGCGTCCGGCCGGCCGAAGTCGGCATGCTCGCCAGCGGCAACACCCCAAGCGCCTGATCCTGGTCCGCCAGCAACCGGGCCCAGGCCTTCAGGTCGTCGAAGAGCTGGTCGAGCTCCGCGTGCAAGGCGTGCGCCTCGGGAACTCTCCGGTGCGCCTGCTTCACATCGAGGACCCCGTCAATGACCTCGCTCAAGACCTGGTTGAGTGCGGCGGCGGTATCGTCGCGGCCCGGCGTGCTCATGCCGGCACCACCGCCGGACGCCGGCCTTCGGGCGCGCGCAGCCGCCTGACTGGATGACGCCATCTCACCTGAGGCCCCTCCCTGCCACTGACATTCGGCACCACCTGCACGGCCAAGCCGGGACAGCCGCGCGGTGAGCCAGCCCAGGTGCAGCCTACCGAGGCCCGCCCCGGCTCGCCGTCGGCTGCGGCTTGCCGCAAATCCACGAGTCTGCCCCCGCGGTGGCCACCTCCGGACACCAGGACCGAACGGCCGCAGCGCAGGTCAGTGCACTCTGGGCCGGAGGTCATGGGCTGGTGGCCACCGACACTGCCGGACCCCCGATCACCGTTCAGGACTTCACTGCTGCGGGTGGTACAGCGGCGAAGACTGCTTGAGCTGGCGCAACATCATGCGCATTTCGGCGGCGAGTTCACCGCTCGAGTGGTAGGCCCGGCTGTCGAACCACAGCACCTCGGTCTTGGGCGTCTGGCTGACCGCGACGACCTCGCCAGTCACCCGATAGCGGCCGTCCAGCAGCACCGGGCCGGAGCGGAACCGTATCTCGATTGCTCCGAACAGCCCGACATGCTCGCCCATCGATGCCTTCGCGTGCTCGAGCAGGCGCGCATACAGCAGGTCCACGACCGCTGACGGCGCAGCGATGGCGCCACCCCATGGCGATGGTCCTGTGTACCAGTCCAGCGGCTCGGTCATGCCATGCCGGGCGATGCGATGCCGCTGCCGTTCGCCGTCCGGACTCAGCGTCACCTCGCCGAGCACGGTGCCGGGCCCGAAGCCCGCCAGGATGCGCAACTGCGCCGGGTCGACCGGACGCAGGTCGCGCGACCGCAAGGCAGAAACCTCGGCCGGATGCCCGCGGCCAGCGGTTCCCTCGGCGACAACCACGCCATCGCTGGTCGTCGCCCAGGCCCTGGTCTGGACGTCGCGCTCGCGTGGCGGCCGCTCCAGGAAGGCGCGAACCGGCTCGCCGTCGGTTGTCGCGTGCCGGAAGTACAGGGACAGGCTCCCGTCCTCGAACCAGCCGCTGCCGAACGCGCGGAGCGCCAGCGGCGGGAACTGATCCATGTGGATACTGCCCGCTACGGTCCCGCCGCGGAAGCCAAGCGCAGTGGCGGTCGCGTCGTCATGAATGCTGCCGGCGACCCCGGCGGCGAGGTTACGCGGCGTGCGCACCGGTCCGGCGAGCACCTCAACCGTCATGAGAATCTCCAGTGGCCAACCGGGCGCTGTGCAGAACACTCCAACACCGTGGTATCACCGCCTTGCCCCATCTGCACGGTTCACGGGCCCGCTCGTGCAACCTGGGCCTTGTCTCCGACGAACCGCACTGGTGGCAGCGCCGGCGAAGCCGGCCGCGTCCAAAGCCGTGACCGCGCCCGCTGCCTGGGCCACCGCGGGTGGATGAGGCAGGCGGAATCAGCTGGCCAGGTCTTCCGGCGATTGCCCGCCGGGCCTGGCAGTTTCCGGGCCTGGCCGGTGCCGGCCGAATCCGGTCAGCACGGTTTCCAGCAGCGGGAGGGCGTGCACGACGCGCCTGGACCTGATCGCCAGGTCCCACAGCGGCTCGAATTTCTTCCAGCCGCCCGCGTAGGCCAGGTGGCGAAGTCGGCCGCGGATGGTGTGCTTGGTCGCGGCTCCGGCCCAGATGGATCCCCACCGGTAGAAGTCCCGGTAAGCGCGCCAGTACCCGGCTTCTAGCGTGCTGGCGTCCATTCCGGCGGGGCGGTACACGACGTGCCGGGTGTCGTACAGATCCCAGTCACGGTGCAGGATGCGGCCCTCGGCGGTCATCCTGGCGTGCAGCGCGGTGTCGGGATAGGGGGTCAGGACGTGAAAGGTCGCGGTCTCGACGCCCTGCCGGATGGCCCAGTCCGCGGTCCGCGCGAAGACGTCGGGACCGTCGTGGTCCATGCCGAAGACAAAGCTCGCGTTCACCATCACGCCAAGGCCGTGCAGCCGCCGGATGGCTGCGTCGTAGTCACGCCCGATGTTCTGGTACTTGCGCTGGTCGTGCAGGTTGGCGGTGTTGACGGTCTCGAATCCGACGAACAGGCTCCGCAGCCCGGACGCCACGGCCTGCTCCAGGAGCTGCGGCTGCTCAAGGACGGATTTGACAGTTCCCGCCGCCTGCCACAGCCGGCCCATCCCGGTCATGCCGTCGAACAGCGCCGCGGCGAACCGCGGATTCCCGAGCAGGTGATCATCGAGGAAGTACAGGTGCCGTCCCGGCAGCCGGGCGATCTCCGCGAGCGCGTCGTCGACGGCCTGGGTGTAGAACTGCTTTCCGCCCTTGAAGAAAGCGACCTTGTAGCAGAAGTCGCAGACGTGCGGGCAGCCGCGCGACACCACGATCGAGTTGGGCACCAGGTAAAGCTGGCGCTTGATCAGGTCACGCCGGATCGGGGGCAGGCCGGCCAGCGACCGGTGCCGTGACTGGTAGCGAGGCCGCGGGCAGCCTGCCCGGTAGTCGGCCAGGAACTGTGGCCAGGTGTCCTCGCCGGGCCCGAGGAAGATGCTGTCGGCATGCTCGGCGGCCTCGGCTGGCAGCGAGGTCACGTGCAGGCCGCCCAGGCAGACGTAAGCGCCCCTGGCCCGGTAGCCGTCAGCGATCTGATAGGCCCGCCTGGCGGAGGTGATGTAGGCCTGGATCACCACGACATCAGGCTCGTCATGGAAGGTCAGCGGCTCGACGTGCTCGTCGGAGATGACGACTTCGTCGGCGGAATCGAGATACCCGGCGAGGGTGGCAAGGCCGAGCGGCGGGAAGAGCGAGTATTTGATCGGGCGGAACAGCGGGCTGGTGGCTTCGGTCAGGGCAGGCAGGATCATACGGACGCGCATGGCTGAACCCCCGCTCGGCGGCGCGGCTGTGGTGGGAACCGATACGTCAGGTGGCCGGCCCGGCCGGAGGCGGCGCGGGCAGCGGGATGCTGGTCCGGATCAGGCTGGACAGCGCGAGCAGCTGTCGGCGGAAGGAGCCCGCGCCCGGGGACGAGCTGAACCGGACCAGGCCGGAAATCAGTCGCGCGGACTGGCGGAGAAGAGCCCGCGCTTTTTCTTGGTGCGCGGAATGGTCATGCATCCAGCAGTACATCATGCTCAGGTCGAACATCCAGAGCAGGAACGGCAGCTCCTCCGCGACCTCGGCAGACACCCGAGGAGTGCAGCCGTCGACGACCCGCCGGAACAACTCGATGCCGCTGTCGCGGATCTCGGTGAAGTCGCTGCTGAACGGATTGAGCGGGCTCGCCGGTGACGCAGCGGTGGCGAACAGCGAGCCTGCGAACGAGTGATACGGCGCCGCGGTCGCGAACATCGTCTCGACCACCCCCACCAGGCGTGCCTCCAGCCTGGCCGAGGCCGCGATCACCGGGGCCGACCGGTCGATGAACTCGCTGGTGAAGTTCCGGTAGAAGGCGAAGACCAGGTGCTCCTTCGACGGGAAGTAGTGATATGACAAGGCCACGTTGACCTGCGCGCTCTCGGCGATCATCCGCATGGTCGTCTTTTCGTAGCCATTGCTCGCGAACAGCTCCATCGCGCGGGCATAGATCCGCTCGCGCGTCAGCTGTCCCTTGGTCGGCTGCCGTGTGGCCGGAGCCGCCCCTGTCTGAGGCTCCGGCGCAGCAGACAGGGTCACCGCGGCCGCCCAGTGAAACTAAACACGTTTAAAACTTTGCCAGCCGGACGGGCGCCGCGTCAAGGCCTGCGGGGAATCACCGTCCTGGCGGCCCGAGCCGGCCCGGCCGGCCCGTCCGGCCGGGTCCGCCGCTGCCTGCGCGCACCGGTGTTCTCGCAGGCTCGCAGCCGAGCGGCGTACGCGCCGCAGGGACGGACTGTCAGCGATGCCCGGCACGCTTGAAGCCGCCCGGGTCGGCGAGGTAGCGGTCGAGGTCGGGATCCTCGTGGAGTTCCCGGAACTCGTCATGAATCTCCCATGCCGATCCGAGCTCGGCGCGCAGGCGGGCCAGCGCCTGCCCGACTGCCAGGTTGAACTGGCGGCATTGCGGTTCCCGCCATGGTCCGGGGTCAGGCGGGTAGTCCCAGTTCAGGGACGTGTCGTACTCGGCCACCAGCCTGGTCAGCTCGGCCAGCAGGGCCTGGCTGACCGGCAGCAGGCGCAGATCCACGGCAAACCCCCAGACCTGCGTGGTGTCAGGCCGGTCAGCCCACAGCAGCGTGCCCGATCCGGCGTCGAAGCAGAACCTGGCTTCATACACCACAGCCTCCTGGCACCGGCGTTCACCGGCGCGTGTCGCACCGGCAGCATGTCCGGTGGCCCGCGGCGGCGCCGCATCCTGGCTGGAGCCATTATCCGGCTGCCACGGCATCAGGCCCGCGGTGAGCGGCCTTCACCCACGCCCCGCCCTCGCCCGGCGACCTGTGCGTGCCTGGCCGCATAGTCGCGCGTGCAGCCGATGACCAGCTGCGGCCAGCGGAAGGACAGCCGTGGGGCGTTGTGCGCATCCGGCGCGGCCTTATGCGTCCGGCCGGGTCAGACTCCGGCGGGTTCCCCGGCGGGTTCACCGGCTGGTGTGTCGGCCATGTCGTGCGGCCTTGGGCTGAGACGGCCCGGCAGCAGCAGGCAGAGCAGCAGGGCAGCGCCGGCCAGCGCGGCCGACCACCAGAAGGCGTCGCCGAATGCTGAGGCCAGCGCGGCGGTCGTGTGCGCGCCGGCGGAGCTGCGCTGCAGGATCATGATGAGCAGCGCGATGCCCGCGGAGCCGCCGACCTGCTGGGCGACCCGGCTGATGCCGGCACCGTGGGAAATCTCTTCGGGCTGGAGTCCGACGAAGGCAGCGCCCATGATCGTGATCATGGCAGCGCCCAGTCCGATGCCGCGGGCGAACAGCACGGCCATCAGCGTGATGTTGCTGGTGGTGGCGGTGACGAAGGCGAACGGGACGGTGGCGGCGAAGGTGAGGGCGAAGGCGGCCATGGCAACCGGGCGCGGGCCGAAGCGGTCCATGTACTTGCCCGCCAGCCCTCGGGAGATGAGGGTGCCCGCGCCTTGGGGGATGAGCAGCAGCGCGGCGCCCAGCGCGGACTCGCCGCGGACCTGCTGCCAGTACAGCGGCAGCAGCACCATGGTGCCGTACAGGGCCGCGCCGGACAGGAGCACCAGCACCGTTGATGCGGCGAGGTTGCGGTGCCGGAACAGCCTGATGTTGATCAGGGCATCCGGGCCGCGCCGCAGCGCCCAGCCGGTATAGCCGGCCAGGAGGGCGACTCCCGCTGCCAGCGGCAGCGCCGCCGTCACGCCGCCGGCCCCGGCGGATCCGCCGAGCCGGGTCAGGCCGTAGATGACGGCGGCGATGCCGGACGAGAGCAGCAGCATGCCGGCGACGTCGAGGCGGGGGCGGGCACCCGGCTGATCAGCAGGCAGGCCACGCCGGGCAAGGAGGATGCCGATCACGCCGAACGGCACGTTGAACAGGAAGATCCAGCGCCAGTCGCCCAGGTGCAGGATGACGCCGCCGATGACCGGGCCGATTACCGGCCCGAGGGCGGTGGGCACGGTGACCAGGGACATGACCTTGCCGATGTTGCGGCCCTTGGCGGCCTGCATGATCAGCGTGAACATCAGCACCATCATGATGCCGCCGCCGAACCCCTGGATGACCCGGAAGCTGATCAGGCTCGCGGCGTTCCACGCCGAGGCGGCCAGCAGCGACCCGAGCAGGAACAGCCCGAGCGAGGCGATCCACAGGCGCTTGCCGCCAAGTGCCGCCTGCAGCCAGCTGACCGCCGGCATCACGGTGGCCAGGGCCAGCAGGTAGGCGGTGCTCACCCACTGGATGGTGTCCAGCGAGACGTGCAGCTGCCGGGCGAGGCTGTCGATGGCGACGCTCATGATCGTGGTGTCGAAGATGACCGCGAACGCGCCGGCGATCAGGGTGAAGGTCAAGCGCCGCACGGCCGGGTCGACGCCGCCGGCGTTTGCTGGAACCAATCGTGTCCTGGCGCTGTCGCCGACGACCATGGCGACTCCTTAAGGTAGGTCGTCTATCTTATGGTCGTCACTGTAAGTCGCCGGAGTAAGATAGTCAACCTATCTAATGGAGGTGTCACGGATGGCTGAGCGGCGCCGCGGGGCGGCCCTGGAGAAGGCTCTGCTAGATGCGGCCTGGGAAGAGCTCTCCGCCCAGGGCTATGCCAGATTCACGATGGACGCCGTCGTCAAGCGCGCGGGCACCAGCCCGTCGGTGCTGTACCGCCGCTGGTCCGACCGCGACGAACTCGCCCAGGCCACCATCGCCCACCGCCTGCGCGAGCTGATCCTCGACATTCCCGACACCGGCAGCCTGCGCGAGGACGTCCTGACCCTCATGCGTGAGATCAACGCCACCCGTGCCGAGCTCATCCCCACCATGTTCGCGCAACTGGCCGCGCACTACCAGGCGACCGGAACCCGCCCCAGCGACCTGACCGACCCCACCGCGACCGGCCGCAAGGAGGCCACCGACGTGATCTTCGACCGGGCCGTCGAACGCGGCGAGGTCAACCCCGAGCACCTCACCGAGCGGATCAAGTCCCTCCCGTTTGACCTGCTCCGCCACGAAATCCTCGCCACCTTCGCCCCTGCCGCCGACCGCACCCTCCAGGAGATCGTCGACACCATCTTCCTCCCCCTGGTCACACCGGGCCCCGGGGTGATCTTCGCCCGGCCGCACGGCGGCTGGACCGGTGCGATGCGCCCCGCCGGACCTTGAGAAGCCGCGTGGCTGGCACAGCGCCAGCACAGCGGGAGGACACCCGCGAGGTGCATGCTGACTGTGATCGCCGTAGTGCGGGGAGGGCAGCAAGCGTGTCAATTGGCTTTGAACTACTTTGGTTGATCGTCTGCATCATCGGGTTCGTGTCTGCCGTGCAGAGAAGCCGGAAGCGCAAGGCCGCCAAAGCGGAGCAGGAGTACGAAGCGATGCGGCGGAGCAGAGACGCCCAGACCGGCATCTCCGATGCCTACCCGGCTGCGCCGTGGGGTCAGGCACAGGCCAGCGACAACACGCAGGCGCCGGGCGACAACTCGCCGACCGGCTAGCTTGCGAGCCGATGTCTGGCGACCGGACTTGCGGCTGGGGTGGTTCGGCGGACGGTTTCCCGCTCCTGGCGCTAGTTTCCTGGCGGCCTGACGGGCACCATAGTCGGCATCGGCAGTCCGGACCGAACACGGAGGGGAGCCCGGCATGCCTGCCGGAAAGAAGCTGACCAGCAGGTTCTGGTTATTTCCGCATGAACGCTGGCTCGCCCGGTACGCGGGCAGGGTGCAGAATGCGCCGCCGGGCGGGCGGCGGTGGCAATTCCAGCAGATGTACGGCCCGGCAGGTGATGTCGTCGCGGCGGCCTATCTCGCTGACTTTCTCGCCGCGTTCATTCTGTGCATCACCGGAGCAATCTTGGTCAATGTCCCCAACAAGGACCCGCTGGTTGCGCCTGGCGCATGCCTGCTCGCAATCGGAGGTTTCCTCGGGCTCATGGGGATGATCAGGGTATTGCAGCTAGCTCAGGTGGGCCGGGACTTCCGCGCGGACAGGGTGACGGATATGGCCGAGACTCAGATCGCGGGGCCTCGGAGTCATCGGATCGGGGCTGACGCCGTCCACTCGCAGCTGTGGCCGGCCGGGGCCGCCACCGATGGCGGCGAGCTCACAGAGGCTGAAACCAGCGAGCGCAACCAGCCGCCGGGCCACGATCTGAAGCTGCGCACGCCGGACACGATCTGCGCCTATTGCGGTGAGCCGATATCGGCCTCTCAGCCCGCGCGGCTGGCAGGCGCGGGGTTCTGGGTACACGAGAGCTGCCACAAGCCCCGGCAGTGAAGCCAGGGTGACGCCACCGATCGCGGCAGCGCCCAGATCGGCCGCTACTCCACCGGGGTTTCGGCGGCCGCGCCCATGCGCCCTTCATCGAGTGGCGGTACGCCACGCACCGGCCGACGACTCGGTTCTCCCGATCAGCTCCAACTGGCCGGGCACAGCCGGCCAGGCACGGGCGGAGCGCACGGTGCGCCTCGAACAGGCGGCGGGGATCGCGTCGCCTGGTTTTCCAGCGCCATGTCACAGGAACGTGGGCGGCGGCGTCGTATTTGCATGCGTGAACACGACACGGAAACTGTGGTGATCATCGGGGCCGGGCTGGCAGGGCTGACGGCGGCGGCTACCGCCGCCCGGGAGGGAAGGCCGGTGATTGTGGTGGAGGCACACGCCGCCGGAGGCAGAGCCCGAACTGACGAACTGAGCGGCTACCGCTTCAACCAGGGGCCGCATGCTCTGTGCAGGGGCGGCGAGGCCTGGCGGATCCTGCGCGACCTGGGGGTGCCGCACCGCGGTCACCGACCGCCGCTGCGTGGCGCCCGTGTCGTCCGCGACGGCAAGCTGGCAGGGGTTCCAGTAGCCAAAATGGGCTCACTGGTCCGCAGGCTGCTGACGGTATCCGCGGCGAGCTGGGCGGGCCGGAGCGCGGAGGAGTGGGTGGAGTCTTTGGGGCGGAGTCGTGACCTGCCCGACCTGGCCCGAATGTTGATACGGGTGACCACGTACGTGACCGACCTCCGGGGCATGCCAGCCGACTTCGCCATCTCCCGGCTGAAGGCCGCCCGCAGGGGTGTCTCCTACCTCGACCAGGGATTTGCAAGCCTGGTCGAGGGCCTGTGGTCGGCAGCATCGGCGGCCGGCGCCACCATGCGAACCCGCCAGGCCGCCACCGGTGTCAGCGGCGGCCCAGGCGGATGGGAGGTGACGCTGGCAAGCGGTGAGGTGCTGCCCGCGGCCGCGGTGGTCATCGCGGCCGGCAGTCCGGCCACGGCACGCGAACTGCTGCCGGCCGACCCTGGCTGGCCCGAGCTAAGCCGCCCGGTCACTGCCGCGTGCCTGGACCTCGGGCTGCGCGGGCCGCATCCGTCGGTGGTGATAGGCGTCGACGAGCCCATGTACCTGGCGTGCCATTGCCCGCCCGGCGACCTGGCGCCCGCCGGAGGGTCCGTGGTGCACGTCATGCGGTACGGCGCTCGCGACGCCGGACTGGACCGCGCCGACCTTGAGCGGTTCGCCGCCCTGGCGGGAATCACTGACGATCAGATCGTTGCGAAGAGGTTCCTGCCGGTGCACGTCGTCACCCACGTGCTTCCCGGTCCCGACGCCGGCCTGGCCGGCCGGCCTGGCGTCACGGTACCCGGATCCCCTGGGGTGTACCTGGCAGGCGACTGGGTGGGGCCATCGGGCTGGCTCTCGGACGCGGCCATGGCCAGCGGCCAGCACGCCGGCCTGCTCGCCGCGGGGGCGGCGGAGCAGGAGCGCACCCACCCGAGGGCGGCATGAGCCCGACATCGGCACCTGGCGGCCTCGGCGCCTTCGAGGGTGAGCGAGCGCGGCTGACCGGCCTGGCCTACAGGATCACCGGCTCGCTGGCCGACGCCGAAGACGTCGTGCAGGAGGCGTGGCTACGGTGGGCCGCACGAGGCGCCGCCACCGTGGACAACCCGGCTGGCTGGCTCACAACCGTCACCTCCCGCCTGGCCCTCGACCGGCTGCGGGCACAGCGCCGGCGGCGAGAGGTCTACGTCGGGCCGTGGCTTCCCGACCCGGTGCCCACTGCTCGCGACGCCGGGGAAACGGTTGAGCTCGCTGAATCGCTGACCCTCGGCTTCCTGATCCTGCTCGACTCGCTCGGGCCGGCCGAGCGAGTCGCCTTCCTCCTCGGCGACGTGTTCGGCGAGCCCTACCCGGCCATCGCCGACATCCTCGGAAAGACCGAGCCGGCCTGCAGGCAACTCGTCTCGCGGGCCAGGCGGAAGCTGCACTCGGCCCGCCCAGGCGCCGGGACTCCTCCTCCCGCCCCGGCCTCAGCCGAACTGCTCGAGCAGCTCATGGACTCTGTGCTCGCGGGAGACGAAGAGCGGACCCTGAGTCTCCTGCACCGCGACGTCGTGCTCGTATCCGACGCTGGCCCCGCCCGGCGCGCAGCCAGGCACCCTGTCGCCGGCGCCGAGCAGGTGCGGCAGCTCCTCAAAGGCAGCTGGAGACTCTTCGCATCCAGGAACCGCTCAAGCCCAGGCGATCAGCTCCCGGCACGCCTGCTTGAGGTCAACTCGAGCCCTTCGCTCGTGCTGGACACGCCAGAAGGGCCGATCGTGATCACCGGCGAGGCAGTCGGAGGCCAGATCACCTCTCTCTGGGTCCGGCTCAACCCCGACAAGACCGCGGCCCTCGGTGATCCGCCGGTCATCGTCTGAGGCAACACACGACAGCAGCACCATGCGAGCCAGCGGCCGGTTGCCGGGTGATGGCGTCGCTGTCCAGCCGTCTCGCGATCCCCGCCGGCATGAGGCTCGCACCTTGGTCAAAAGCTCGGATGGCTGGTTCTCAGAGCGCGATATCGTCCTGGACCGCATGGTCTTCGCCGGCCGGCCGGTGCCGCTGGTCGCCGGTGCACCTGGCGATGAGCCACCGGGTCGCGCTGGCCATCTTGCCGGGCAGGTCGTCCAGGTTCGTGACCAGGTCGATCCGGCCGGCGTGCCCGGTGAATCGCCGCGCAAGGTGCGTGTCGTAGTCCCGGTAGAAGCCGATGACCGCCCGCTTCGCCTGGCTGCCGCCGGGCGTGCCGGCCAGCGCGGCCAGGCCGGCCTCAAGGTCGGCGGGCTGATCTTGCGGGCGCACCTTGCTGATCAGCAGCAGCGCCGGAGGCAGCGCATCTGGCTCCAGCATGTCCTCGGCCAGTACCGATGCCGCCAGCCGGCATGCGGGGGCCAGATAGCTGCGATCGTTGACGGTCTGCAGCGGCGGAATGTGCAACCGGCGGAGCGGCACTGGGTCCGCTATGTGCCAGTGCGCCCGCGGGTAGGCGATGGCACGGAACAGGACCTGAACCCCGTCCTGGCCTTCTTCCCATTGCCCCAGTTGCTGCATCGTCTCGGCCAGGCCGAAACTGACGGCCTGGAGGTCGAGGCGTCCCATGCCGGGCGAGCAGTCCGCCAGCACGATGAGGTGCAGCGGACGCCGTGCTGCCGGACTGGTCAAGACCGGTCCCGCTGGCCGCTTGCCAGGTGCATTGGATCGGGGAGGTACACGAGCGAATTTTAGGCCGATGCCGACAGCGGCAAGACAGTGCGTTCCGCGCGGTCAGCAGCGCGCGGCGGGGGTGCCGGTCACAGGTCCAGGAGGTACAAGCTCAGCGTGACTAGGACGCCGTCGTGTGTGTCGGTGGCTGAGACAAACTCGCGCACGTAGCTGAAGCCACATTTGCGCGCGACGCGCGCCGACGCCTCGTTTGCCGGGTCGACCCTGATCGCCGCGCGCATGCCGATCTCGTTGGCCCGGATGAACGCGCAGATCAGCCGGACGGCCTCCACCGCCACGCCGCGGCCGCGGGCCCATGGATGCACGGCGTACGACACGTTGACGTCACCGGCTTGCAGGCCGTCGGTGATGTCCGGGTCGCAGTCCACGTACCCGGCGAGGCGCCCGTCCAGCCAGACCCCGAACCCTCGCTTGCCCTGCCCGGCTGCGGCGTTGCTGGCGAGCCAGTCGAAATAGTCAGCCGTACCCTCGACGGTGCCGTAACCGCCGGTCAGCCACCGGACGGTCTGCTCATCCTCCCCGGCGCAGTGCACCGCCGCATCCGCGCGGGTCAACGGCCGCAGGTCGAT
>JASHQL010000004.1 GCA_030039155.1 Streptosporangiaceae bacterium
CCCTCGCCGCTGAGCCGGTCGTAACCATGCTCGCGGGCATGCCGCCACGGATGCTTAAAGTCATCCATCGATGCCCGCATCGTCGGGCGGCCCAGGCTGCGCAGCGCGGCCGCCAGCTCATGCCCGAAGCTGGTCTTGCCCGCCCCGGTCAAGCCATCGACGGCGACCCGCAGCCTGCCCGGCCCGAGCCCGGCCACCCAGCCAGCCACGGTTGCGATCAGCGCCAGCCGCTCTGCAGACGCCCAAGCCGGCATCGGCTGCCGCCAGGTCGACACCGACTCAAACGCCTGCACAGCCAGAGCCTACGAGCCCGCCATCCGGGCCCACGCCTCATGCAGGCCAGCGGTCTCCGTGTGCAGCCTGCCCTGCGAGGGCGAGCCTGGGCGCACTTGGCCGAGCCGTGCTCGCGGCGGCGGCTGAACTGGGTGGGTGGCGGAGGAAACCAGCTGGATCACTCCCCGGGTCCGGCAGATGGCCGTCACTCAGCCGCGGTCGTGGAGGGTGACCTGGTAGCCGTCGGGGTCGGCGAAGGTGAACGTGCGGCCGAACGGCCCGTCGACGGGCGCTGACACGATCGTGGTGCCGGCCTCGGCGAGGGCGTCGTGGATGTCCTGGGCGTCGGGGGCGTGCAGCCACAGCGCCATTCCCTGGCCCGGCTGCGCGATCGCGTCCAGGTCGGTGCCCGCGACAACGTCGCGGACGGCGAACGCGATCGGCTTGGTGTCGAACACGACGGCGTGCGGCGGTCCCGCGTCGGAGCGCTTCAGCCCCAGGTACCGCTCGTAGAAGGCCGCAGAACGTTCCAGGTCGCGCACCTGCAGTGAAACGAAGTCGGGTCCCGTGACAGCCATGATCCCTGCCTCCAAGTCGTATGTCAGGCTTCTGACATACAGCACTGTATGTCAGACTACTGACATGAGTCAAGGCGGGCCAGGAGTCGAGCTGGACACATCGCTTGGATACATGCTGAAGGCGGCCGCGAGCGCCCTGCACGCTGCCCTGGAGGCCGTGCTGCGGCCGCTCGGCATGACGATCACCCACTACGCCTGCCTCGAGCTGCTCGCCCAGCGGCCGGGCCTGTCCAACTCCGAGCTTGCCCGCGGCGCCTTTGTCACCCGGCAGTCGATGAACGTGCTCCTGCAGGCCCTCGAACGCCAGGGACTCGTCATCCGCCCGGCACAGGCACCTGTCGGCAGGGCCCTGCCCACCGAGCTGACCGACCGCGGGCGCCGCCAGCTCCAGGTGGCCAGCGCCGCAGTTCGCCGCGTCGAGCAAGACATGCTCGCCAACCTCGACGCCGGTGAGCAAGATCACATGCGGCGCCTGCTCACCGCGTGCATCGCCGCACTGACCCAACCGCCAGCATCCGCGACGTGACTCCTCCCGACAGACCGCCGATCAGCACACTAGCCAGCGGCGCCGGTCAGGCGGCCGGGGTCAGGATCTCCATGAGGTGACCGTTGGGGTCGCGGAAGTACGTGCCCCGGCGGCCGCCGCCGCTGTGGTAGGTCTGGCCGGCCCGCTGACATGCGGGATCGGCGTAGTAGGGGATGCCGGCCTGCTGGATCCGGGTGAACGCGGCGTCGAACTCCTCCTCGCTGACCAGGAAGGCGTAGTGATGCGATCCGAAGTCGGTCGCCTCGTCATAGTCCAGGGTGACCCGGTTGGACAGCGTGACCGGGGTAAAGTGCGCGACCGGCGGGTCGACGTCAAGGCCGAGGACGTCGGCCAGGAACCGCGCCGAAGCCCGCGGGTCGCGGGCGGGAACGATGGTGTGGTTGAGCTCGATCGTCATGGCTCCTCCGTCGAGTGACCGGCTGATCCGAGCATAGGGACGAGCCGGAATGGCGTCGAAGGCCCAAATCCGGCACGACGGCAGGCCCGGCAGATCGCGGCAGCTGAGCGCTGCGTCAACTGGATTGCGGTGCAGCTTGCGCGGCCCGGCGGTAACGGTGATCCTTCGGTCATGACCGAGGGCCAGGCCGGCGACGCGCTCGGGCCCTGGCTGGATTTCAGCGCCGCCGCGGCTCGGCTCGGTCTTGGCCTGGCCGGCATGTCGAACCTGTCAGCGGTCGTTGACGCGGTGGCCGCGCTGCTTGGCTATCAGGACTCTGAGCTGCAGCTGCTGAAGTCGATCAAGCTGGAGGTCGGGTTGCTGCGGCGCGAGCCGTTCGTCTCTGCCAGGGAGAACATCGCGACCGCCTGCGACCTCGGCCCGTCAGCAGCCGCCTTTGACAGCTACCTCCGCGAGGCCGAGCAGTTGCTGATCAAGGCGCAGAACCTGGCGGCGAGCCTGCCGGAGCGCGCCTTGGTCGAGTTCTACCGCAGCCTGGTCTGCCTGGCCCTGCGCAACGCCAAGACCGCTGCGCGCCTCGCCGAGGCCAGCGCCGCGACTGCGACCCTGGCCCTTGACGCGCTGTTCGCGCGGGCCCGCGGCGGAGTACGTGTGTACCCGAAGGTGGTCGACGGCAGGCCGGACGCCACCAAGCCAAGGCACTCGCGGGCCTGGGTCGAGGCGACCGGCGCGGTCGAGGTCATCGCGCTGCCGGCGCTGAACATCGTCCCCATCCTTGGGCCCCGGGCCGGCTATGCGGCGCTGAGCCGTCGGCGCCGCCAGCAAGTGGCCGCCATCGAGGATCTGCTGCCGCTGTACAACACCGCCAGAGCCTGGCAGGCGCGGCTGGCCGGGAAGCGGCCGCCCGAGCAGATTGTCCTGCGCGAGCTTTACGGCGGCGTGTCACAACGGGAACAAGATCCCATCTACAAGGACACCAAGTACTACGGCACCTACTTCGTGCTGACCACCGCGTCGGACACCAGCTACCGAGACCGGCTGCACCAGCTGCCATGAACCGCCTGCGCACGGCCGGTTGGTCAGGTCGATGCCGAGCCAGCGGAGCCAGGCGAGCCCGGCAGCCGTGCCAGGCGCTGCCCTAACCCGTGACCTCAGCCGACTGTTCCGCCCTCAGCTGTGTGCCATGGCCGGTAATCCTGACCGCGATCAGGTAGCCGACCGCAGCTACCACTCCGCCGACGATCCACGAGATGTCCGCACCACCCAGGGCGTTCACCAGCGGCCCCTTGAGATCGGTCTGGTCGACGAACAGGAGCTCGGCGCCGACCGCCACGAGGTAGGGGATGACCGCGACCCACCGGAAGCCGCCGTACTCGCCGCGCGGGTTGAAGAACGCCGCGACGTCATAGCGCTCGTGCTGGACCAGGTAGAAGTCCACGAGGTTGATCAGCGACCACGGGACGAAGACGAACAGCAGCACGTCGAGGAAGTTGCTGAAGGAATTGACAAACGACCTCCAGCCGAGCAGCGCGAGCACCAGGGCGATCGCCGAGATCAGCAAGACCCCGACCACCCTTGCAGTGCGGGACAGCTTCACCTGCTGCCAGGTCGAGCGGATCGCCTCCCAGGAAAGCATCCCGGTGTAGGCGTTCATCCCGGCGCCGGCGAACAGCGACAGCGCCGAGAACCAGAGCACCCACTTGCCCGCCACGCTGGCGATGACGGTCACCGGGGACGCCGCGGTCGGGGCGATGGCGGCGACCCAGGCGCCGAGCGCGCAGTAGGCGACGGTCGAGACGGTCGACCCCACGGCCACCGCGGTGAAGATCTTCGGCGCTGAGGTGTTCCTTGGCAGGTACCTGGAGTAGTCAGAGACGTAGATGGCCCAGCTGAGCTGGTTCATGAAGAACAGCCCGGTCACCACCAGGAAGATGGGCAGGCTGGCCAGGTGCAGGCCGCCCATCCCGCTGGCCAGGTGGTCGCCGGAGGCGATAATCAGGCCGACCATGGCGAAGAAGACGCCGGTCATGATCACGACGAGGTAGGGCTGGACCGCGTGGATCAAGTTGTAGCCCCAGACCGCCAGGGCCACGGCCGGGACGGCGAAGATCACGATCCAGGCCTGGACCGGCAGCCCCGGCACGGCTTCCTGCAGCGACTGCGCGCCCACGACCAGGCCGCCGCCCATGTACCCGACGTCCAGCAGGATCCCCATCAGGAACAGGACCACGCCGAAGTAGAACCCGAACTGGCCACGGGAACCGGCCCGACCCATGCCACCGGTCTCGCCAGTCCAGCAGGGACAGGAAAGAGTCGCGAGGCGCTGCCGGATTGCGCTCGATCGCCGCCCAGGCCTGCGGGCTTACCGCTATCAGGGACATGCCTGGCGGCGCGCCCAGGCATTTCTGCGGTGCGGCGACGCACA
>JASHQL010000240.1 GCA_030039155.1 Streptosporangiaceae bacterium
ACGTCGGCTCATCCGGGATACCGCAGCCGCCAGGGTCGACCGAGGGAACCGCATTGTCTCCTGCGACACATCTCCGTACCCGGATCATGGCCGTGGCAGGCGCCGTCGTGCTCCTGCTGGCGGCCGGAATCTGGACAGTTCTCGCCAACGCCAGCGCCGGCGCCAGCACCCGCCCCCGGCATGCCGCCGCCAAGCCCGGTGCCTACACGACGGCACGGCTCGACCAGCTGCTCGCGCAGCTCGGCTACCTGCCGCTGACCTGGACGCCGTCAGCCGGGCAAAAGGTGCCGGCCGGCAATGACGCGGCCGGCCAGCGAGCCGCCGCCTACCACCCGCCGCGCGGCACGTTCACCTGGAAGTCCGGCTACCCGAGCGGGCTGCGGCGGTTCTGGCGGGACGGCACCACCCGCGGCCTGATCCTGCAGGGCGCGGTCATGGCGTTCGAGCAGCAGCATGGCCTGACGATCGACGGTATCGCCGGGCCCAAGGTCTGGAACGCCCTGTTCACGGCGGTGGCCGCGCACGACATGAACAAGAACGGCTACACCTACGCGATCGCCAGCGAAGGCACCCCGGAGAAGCTGACGATCTGGCACGACGGCCGGCAGGTGCTGCAGACGGACGCCAACACCGGAATCCCGGCATCGCCGACGACGATCGGCACGTCGCCGGTGTACCTGAAGCACTACTTCCAGGTCATGAAGGGGACGAATCCCAACGGAACCCCCTACTCCAGCCCGGTGTATTACGTCTCTTACTTCCGCGGCAACCTGGCCGTGCACTGGTACCCGCGGCCGTCGTATGGCTTCCCGCAGAGCCTGGGCTGTGTCGAGCTGCCCTGGGGCGTGGCGAAGGCCGCCTGGCAGTACCTGTCCTACGGCAGCCTGGTGACGGTGCAGGCGGGCTCGCAGACGCCAGGCACGAGCCCGGTCGACCCGACCACCTAGGAACGCAGGTCCCTGCCGCGCACCGGCTCCGCGCGTGAACCAGGCCCGGGCCGCCCGCGACACGCCCGCCACCGCACGCAATTCTGTAACCGCCTGTAATCGTGGCTGCGCAGCGTGTATAACTAGAGACCCACGCGGCGCTCAGGGCCCGGCCGGATCCGGGTCGGGGGGATGCGCCTCGTGGACTCGGGGAAGTCGTGAGTCGCGGAGGGGGACCTTCGTCTGGGGGCAGGGTCCAGGCGGGATCGCCCGGTTGCATGACGCCTCGGCCAAGCCGGGCGGCACCTGCGTACGAGGGTCGCGGCACACGGCAGATTGGGGGACCTTCGCCCTGCGGGCGGCGCCATCCGGGGGAAGGGTGGTCGTCTGGCCACCTGCGGGACGCTGCTCGCAGGGCGAAGGGCAGGACAGAGAGGGCGCGCGTCGGGGGCCGTGCGCCCTCTCGCCATGTCCGGCGAGGCTAGCCGGGCGCGGTGACGCGATACCCGGATATGACACGCTAGCCCGGTGTTCTCGCTGATCAGGCCGACCCCCGGCCGGCTCGCCAGGTTCATCAGCGAGCAGTCCGCGCTCTCGCTGACCTATCCCGAGCGCGGCGCGTCACTCGCGGCGCCGCCGGCCATGCCCGCCGGATACCGGCACGACAGCTGGACAGCCGACCTCGGGTCGTTCAGCCCCGAGCTCGCCGACCGGGCCGGGCAGGCGCTGCTGAGCTGGCAAGCCCAGCGCGGTGCGGGCCTGGTGATCGAGCCCGACGCGGCCGTGCGGGACGGCGCGACGTTCGCGATCGTGATCAGGCTGCCCATCGGCTTCGTCACCGCGGCAGGGCGCGTTGTGCGGGTGCTGGACGAACCTGACCGGCGCGGCTTCGCCTACGGCACGCTGCCCGGCCATCCGGAGCGGGGCGAGGAGGCCTTCGTGCTGGCCAGGGAGGGTGACCGGCTCGTGCTGACCGTGCAGGCCTTCTCGCGGCCAAGGCATCCGCTGGCCAGGCTTGGCGGGCCGGTGACGCGCGCGCTGCAGCGCAAGACCAACCGCCGCTACCTCGACGCCATGCGCGCGGTCGCGGTGGCCGGTGACGCGGCGCAGCCAGGCTAGGCCAGCGCGCTGATCCGCTCGGCCATGTCGAAGTCGGCGCTGGTCAGGCCGCCGGCCGAGTGCGTGGCGAGGGTCAGCGAGACCCTGTTCCAGTTGATGGCGATGTCGGGATGGTGATTGGCGGATTCGGCCAGGTAGCCGACAGCGCCAACAAACAGCAGCGCGTCGCGGAAGTCTGCCCTGGTCACGGTGCAGTTGATGGACCCGCCCTGGCGCGTCCATGCGGGCACGCCAGGCAGCCTGGCGGTGATCTCCTCTTCGGTCAGCAGTTCCATGCTTCCCGCTTATCACATCTGAGTCCGTGGCTCACGCCCGATGCCAGGCCGGGCCGCGCTGACCGGCCGGGGGCCGCGGCTGGCGCACCGGTAGGCTGGCCGGGACCGGTGCGCAGGCGCCACCGGAGGCACCAAGACCCCACCAGCCGGCCAGCTCGCATGCCAGCGAGGAACTGCTGGCCCTGGCGCACTCTGGCCACGGAGCGCACAGTGACAGACGTACCAGCATCGCAGCCAAGGCGGACTCCGCTGACCGGCGTGCACGAGCAGCTTGGCGCCACCCTGACCGACTTCGCCGGCTGGCTGATGCCGCTGCGCTACCGCAGCGAGACCGCCGAGCACAATGCCGTGCGCACGGCGGCAGGCCTGTTCGACCTGTCGCACATGGGGGAACTCGCCGTCACCGGCGCCGACGCGGCCGCCGCGCTTGACTACGCGCTTGTCGGCAACCTGTCAGCGCTAGCGCCAGGCCGGGCCAGGTACACGATGATCTGCGCGGCCGACGGCGGCGTGCTCGACGACCTGATCGTGTACCGGCTGGCCGATGCGGAGTACCTGGTGGTGGCCAACGCCGCCAACGCCGGCCCGGTGTTCGCCGCGCTCACCGAGCGGGCGGCCGGCCTGGCCGCCTCGGTCGCCGACCGCACCGAGGACTACGCGCTGATCGCGATCCAGGGCCCGCGCGCCGCGGCCATCCTGGCCACGCTCACCGACGCCGACCTGGCCGCGGTCAAGTACTACGCCAGCTACCCGGCCGCGGTGGCCGGCCGGGACGTGCTGCTGGCCAGGACCGGCTACACCGGCGAGGACGGCTTCGAGTTGTTCGCCAGCCCGGCCGACGCCCAGCCGCTCTGGGCGGCGCTCAGCGAGGCAGGGGCGGCGCATGGCCTGCAGCCGGCCGGCCTGGCGGCGCGCGACACGCTGCGGCTCGAGGCCGGCATGCCGCTGTACGGCAACGAACTCAGCCGCGACGTCACGCCGTACGAGGCCGGGCTCGGCCGGGTGGTCAAGCTGGACAAGCCAGCCGATTTCGTCGGCAAGGCCGCGCTGGCCGAGCGGGCGGCCGAAGGGCCGCGGCAGGTGCTGGTGGGCCTGACCGGCAAGTCGCGCCGGGTACCGCGGCATGGTTACCAGGTGCTCTGGGATGCCGCGCCGTGCGGGACCGTCACCAGCGGCGCGCCGTCGCCGACCCTTGGCGTGCCGATCGCGATGGCCTACGTCAGGCCCGAGCTGGCCGGCGAGGTCGACAGCGGCGGCGACGGTCACCTGGCGGTGCAGGTCAGGAGCAGTGCCGAGGCCGCCACGCTGGTGCCGCTGCCGTTTTACCGCAGGCCAGGCTGAGGCGGGCGAGGCAGCCGGTCCGGCCAGGGACTAGATCACGCAAGAACCGCTACATACTCTTCATTCCAGACAGCGATGCTGAGAGAGGCGAACATGACCGTCCCCGACGAGCTGCAGTACACAGCCGAGCACGAGTGGATCGCGATCAGTGGCGACGCGGCGACGGTGGGCATCACCGACCACGCCCAGACCGCGCTTGGCGATGTGGTGTTCGTGTCGGTGCCGGCCGTCGGCACCAAGGTCACCGCTGGCGAGCCGTGCGGCGAGGTGGAGTCGACCAAGTCGGTCAGCGACCTGTACTCCCCCGTCGACGGCGAGGTCACCGAGGTGAACCAGGAGGTCGACGACGACCCGGGCCTGGTGAACTCGGACCCGTACGGGGCTGGCTGGCTGTTCAAGGTGCGGCTGGCCGACGACGAGGAGGAGCCGCCAGGCCTGCTGTCCGCGGCCGAGTACGAGGCGCTGACCAAGGAGGCGTGATGACCAACGGCGTGGCCGGCCCGCGCGGGGATCCAGCGGGGCCCTCCGGCCAGGGCGGCGCAGCCGACCTGGAGCGGTACAACGCGGCCACGGCCCACCTGGAGCCGCCGTTCGCGGTGGTCGACATGGCCGCGCTGCGGGCGAACGCCGCCGACATGATCAGGCGCGCCGCGGGCACGCCTATCCGGCTGGCCAGCAAGTCGGTGCGCTGCCGGCACATCATCGAGCAGGTACTCGGGCTCGACGGCTTCCGCGGCGTGCTCGGCTACACGCTGCCCGAGGCGCTCTGGCTGCACGCCGCTGGCACCAGCGCCGACATTGTGGTGGCCTATCCGACAGCCGACCGTACGGCGCTGGCCAGGCTGGCCGGCGACCAGGCAGCGGCGGGGTCGATCGCGGTGATGGTGGACTGCCAGGACCACCTGGACATGATCGAGAAGGCGGCGACCAGCGTCGCCGACCCGCAGCGGGTCCGGGTGGCGATCGACATCGACGCCGGCTACCTGGCGCTCGGCGGCAAGCTGCGGGCCGGCGCCAGGCGGTCGCCGGTGCGCACGCCGGCCGATGCCGCGGCGCTGGCCAGGGCAATCGTGGCCAGGCCCGGCCTGCGGCTGGCCGGGCTGATGGCCTACGAGGGGCAGATCGCCGGCGTCGGCGACAACCCGCCGGGCCGCCCGCTGTATGCCCAGGCGATCAGGTACATGCAGCGCAAGTCGGCGGCGGAGCTGGCGGCCAGGCGGGCTGCCATCGTGGCCGCGGTGCGCGAGGTCGCGCCGCTGGAGTTCGTGAACGGCGGCGGCACCGGCTCGATCGACAAGACCGCGGCCGAGCCCGCGGTCACCGAGATCGGCGCGGGCTCCGGGCTCTACCACTCCAAGCTGTTCGACAGCTACCGGTCGTTCACCGGCAGGCCGGCCGCGCTGTTCGCGCTGCCGGTGGTGCGCCGGCCAGGCCCTGGGGTGGTGACCGCGCTCGGCGGCGGCTACCTGGCCTCGGGCCCTGGCAATCCGAGCCGGGTGCCGAGCCCGTACCTGCCCGCCGGGTTCACCCTGGACCGCGAGGAAGGCGCGGGCGAGGTGCAGACCCCGCTGCTCGGCCAGCCGGCCGACTCGCTGCGCATCGGCGACAAGGTGTGGATGCGGCACGCCAAGGCCGGTGAGCTGTGCGAGCGCTTCGCCGAGCTGCACCTGATCGAGGGCGACGCGGTGGTGGCCACGGTGCCGACCTACCGCGGCGAGGGCCAGACGTTCCTGTAGTGCTTGGCTACTTCTTGCGCCTGCCGAATACCCGGTAGATGGCCGTGGCGGCGACCACCAGGCCGACCGCGAGCGCGGTGAGCTGAACCTCCGGCCGCATCGCCTGCTCGGCGACAGTCTCGCGCAGCCTGCGCACGTTATTGGCAGGGCTGACCCTGGCCGCCAGCCGGTCGATCGTCAGCGCCAGGTCCTCCCGCCTGCGCTCGATCTCCGCGACCAGGGCATCTGGATCACGCTTGGCCACGGCGCCGTCCACGGCTACCGTGCCGTGCACCTCCACCGCGCTGCCGGGCTCCGCCATCGCACGTATCCCTCCTGGGCCAGGCACCGGACCGTGCCGTGGCTCCTGGGCCCTAGTGTCCCAGGCGGGCACGCCGGGCGCACGGCCGGCCGCCGGGTTAGCCACCGGTGTCGCCCAGGTGACCGGCGGCCGGCCGGACGGCGGCCGTCGGCCTGACCACCGAACCTGGCTGTGGTACACAACGCCGCCGCGATGGTCTAAGCAGTAGAGACCAAGACGAGAGACGGCGGCTGCATGCATGTCATGAACGACGCCCAGCCAGGCGCGGCCACCGGCAGGCCCGCAGCGACCGGCGAACCGGCAGCGGCCGGCGACGCCGCGGACGGCCTGGCTGACTTCGAGTTGTTCGTGCGCGCGGCCGAGCCGCGGCTCAGCCGCGCGCTGGCCGCCGCCTACGGCTTCGAGGACGGCAGGGATGCGACCGCGGAGGCGCTCGCCTACGCCTGGGAGCACTGGCACCGGCTGCAGCACGTCGCGAACCTGCCTGGCTACCTGTTCAGGGTCGGCCAGACAAGGAGCCGGAGGACCAGGCAGCCTGTCGTGTTCGAGGTCGCTGCCGACGCCGAGCACAGCTTCGAGCCGGGTCTGCCGGCCGCGCTCGCCGCGCTGTCGCAGCGGCAGCGGATCGCCGTCGTGCTCGTGCACGGCTACGGCTACACGCTGCGCGAGGTCGGTGAGCTGACCGGGATCAGGCCGACGACCGTGCAGAACCACCTGACCCGCGGGCTCGCCCGCCTGCGCACGCTGCTTGGAGCAGACGATGAGTGCTGAGCTGAAGGACCAGATCCGCGCGCTGATGGAGCACGGCG
>JASHQL010000241.1 GCA_030039155.1 Streptosporangiaceae bacterium
GGCCCGGCCACGGCCGTACCGGCCGGGCTGGCTGCCGCAACCCCGGCGGCAGCCGCGGACACGGCGACCACCACCATGCCGCAGGCCGCGAGCAGCCGCCCAGCGGCGGCGTGCTTGCTGGCGCCGGTCATGACGAGCAGTCCAGGGACGGAGCGGCACGCCTGGCGCCGCTGGCGGTCAGCTTGGCCAGCCCGACGTCGGCGAGGCCGAGGATGCCCTGGGCCGTCGCGCTGACCGCGGTGCTGTAGCTGAAACCCGTCGTGTCGTAGGCAAGCGCGCCCCGGCGGCTGGCCTTGCCAGAACAGCCAACCTGCAGGCTCAGCAGGAATCGCCGGGCACGGGCGGCACGGTTGCGCCAGCCGCCGGCCGCGAACGCCTGGCCGGCCAGGCCGGTGCTGTTGGCGTTGGGCTTGGCGCCAGCCGAGGTGATGAACCCGCCGTCGGGCCGCTGGACGCGGGCCAGCCAGCGCAGCCCGCGGTTCGCCGCGGCACGCTTGCCGGCGGCCAGCAGCGCCTGCACGTCCATCGCGGTGGCGTCGGGGTAGCTGCTGCAGGTCTTCTGGCCGAAGTCGAGCGGGAACCCGCCGTTCTTGCACTCGCTGCTGATCAGGAAGCGCACGGCTTTGGCAGGCGCGCCGCCGCGCCGGCTCAGCGCGATGATGGCAAGCGCCTGGCTGAACGCGTTGCTGAAGTCGCCGTACTTGGAGTGATCGCGGTAGCGGCCGGACGGGGCGAGCAGCTTGTGCAGCCTGGCCACCAGGTTGACCCCGCCGAAGCTGGTCGGATTCACGCCGCGGACCTCGGCGGCCAGCAGCAGCTTGGCGGTCGCGCCTGCGTAGGACGCTGACGTGCCGTTCCCGATGTAGCCGGACAGCACCGCTGGGCGCTCGAGCCAGCTGGTCGCCCGGGCGCCGTACCGGCTCGCCGTGCCGGTCGCGGCGAACGCGAAGATCGCGTCGATGGTGCCGCCCTGGTTCGGGTAGTCGACGCCGTCGTACTTGGTCACCAGGTGGTTGCGGTCGGTGAACTGCCTGGCAAGCCACCCGGCGGCCGCGCCCTGCCGGTTCGGCGGGCTGGCCGCCAGCGCCGGGGCGGCTTGCGCCACGCAGCCGAATACCAGCAGCAACAGCAAGAGGGCGAAACTTGATCGGCGATGGCGCATCACAGGCCTTTCCGGTCCCGCTGTTCCGGGGACCGGCCGCCGCACGCTGGCCAGACTCCGGCCTGCGGACCACGACAGGTGGGGAGTTCGAAGACGCGACGACGGCAGGTACTCGGGCTCGCCGCAGCCTCGCGGGCCGCGGCCTTACCGTTGCGGGTCAGCGCCGGGATCTCACCGGACTTCCCCCGCCATCTCGCCTATCCAGTTATGGCTGCGTTACCAGAGGTCAATGTCCCGCACCGCCGCGAACGTGTCAACAACCCGATGACGTGATGTTCATCGCTCGGGTAGGCTCGCCAAACGCCAGGGGAAGCCGGTCCAAGTCCGGCACTGACCCGCAACCGTGGGCCCGCAGCGGCGGGCAAGTCGGAACACCTGGCCAACAGCAATACCGTCCTAGCGCTGCCGTGGTCTGCGGCGCGGAACGTCAGGGTCTTTCCCGGTCATCCGGGCGGGTCTGCTGGTTCCGCGGCTCGCACCCGCCGGGGAGACTTCATGCCGACCGGTTCCCGCTTCCGCCGCCGCGCGGCGGCGAGTGCAGCGATGCTGGCCGCCAGCGCCGGCCTGCTGGCCTGCGCCTTCTGCACGACCGCGCAGGCAGCGACTCCGGCCAGGCCGAACCTGGCGAAGGGCAGCGCCTATCTGGTCTCGCCGGCCAACCTGATCGGCGGGCACTACTACAGCTCGTTCCCGCGCACCGCCGACTTCGGGCTGACCATCGATGGCGCGCTCGCGCTGGCCGCCACCGGAGACCAGGACAAGGCGCTGCGGAAGATCGTCTCGTTCCTGGCAACGGCAGGCAGGGACGCCTCCGGCCGGACGGTCAACAGCTGGACCGGCATCGGGACGCGGTACGCCAGCGGCGGCGCGATCGGCAAGGAAGCGCTGCTTGCCGAGGTGGTCGGCGCCAACCCGCGCGCTTTCGGCGGGCACAACCTGATCGCGGCGCTGGACGCCTCGGTCTGCCAGCGGGCAGGCACCGGCGGCACCGCCCGGTGCCCGGCGGCCGGCAGCTACAGCTACGCAAGCTCGGTGTTCGACCAGGCGCTTGGCGTGCTGGCGCAACTGCGCGCGGGCCAGCGCCGCCAGGCAGCGGCGCCGGTCAGCTACCTGGAGAGCCTGCAGCATGCTGATGGATCGTTTCCCAGCCTGATCCCGGGCGGCGGCGCCGACGTCGACAGCACCGCGATGGCGGTGATGGCGCTTGCGCTCGTCACCGGCCGGGCAGCCGCGGCCGACGTCACGTCCGGTGTCGCCTGGATCGCCAGCCGGCAGGAGCGGGACGGCGGCTTCCCTGGCGCGGGCGGCGACTCGGTCAATTCCGCTGGCCTGGCCATCCAGGCACTGACCTTGCGGCGAGCCAGCTACCGGTCCAGGATCGCCGCCGCCGAGGCGTTCCTGGCCGGCGAGCAGAACGGAAACGGCGGGTTCACCGCATACGCCGGCGGCCAGCCGGGCTCGAACGTGCGCGGATCCACCCAGGCCCTCGGCGGCGCGGTCGGCACCCCGTTCGGATCGCTCAGCCGCGACCTGACCGGGCCGGCCGGCGCCCGATCGGGCTCGGCCGGCCTGTCCGGATACC
>JASHQL010000242.1 GCA_030039155.1 Streptosporangiaceae bacterium
GAACTTCTCGACCTCGTCCTCTTGCTCGTCCGGGATGGCCACGCCAGCTTCGTCCAGTATCTCCTCGCTCGCGAAGATTGTCGCGCCGGTCCTGAGCGCGAGCGCGATCGAGTCAGACGGCCTGGCGCTGACCTCCCTGCCGTTGGAGAAGATCAGGTCGGCAAAGAAGATGCCGTCCCTGAGCGCGGTGATGTTCACGGTGGTGAGCTGGACGTTCAGCGCCTCGAGCACGTCGCGCATGAGGTCATGCGTGAGCGGCCGCTGCGGCACCATGCCCTGCTGGGCGAAGGCAATGGCCGTCGCCTCGTTCGGGCCGATCCAGATCGGCAGGTAACGCTCCCCCTGCGTCTCCTTCAGCAGGACGATGGGATTGTTCGTGGGCATCTCCACCCGGACGCCGACGACCTCCATCTGCCTCACAGCGGCTCCATCCTCACGCGCGCCTGCCGAGCGCTGCCGTCACCAGCCGACCTCGCTCACTGGCATTCCCCTTGTGCTCGCAGGCATTCCCTTTGTCAACGTACACCCGCTATCGCGTGCCAGATCCGCTCGGCCCGCGTCGATCTTGCTCCCCGTCCCGGCACGGGCCGGACCGCCGGCCGACGGGCTGGCCACCGCCCGGCCGGCGTCCGTGCTGCCCACGACGGTTTGGCTGGGAACGGCTGGCGCGCCCTCATCTGGCCTGGCCGGCAGTCCGGCCTCGGCAAGCTCACCGGCCAGCAGCGCCGCGTGCAGCCTGACCAGCAGGCCGGCCAGCTCGGCCGAGGTCTGGCCGGCCAGCTCGCGGCCGGCCGCGCTGCGCTGCCGCAGCATCGGCGCCACCACCTGCTCGACCAGCGCGGTCTCCCGCTCCGCCGCGGCCTGCATGGTGCGCAGGTGCCTGGCCTCGACCCCGTAGCCCATCAGCGCGGTCACCGCCCCGGTGACCTCGATCGCGGCCGCCGGATACAGCCTGCCCTGCCTGCGCAGCAGGCCGTGCGTCTCCAGTTCGGTGAGCAGGGCGTCGGTCGCGCCGGTGGCGGCGATCAGCTCGCGCCGGCCAACCGGCCCGGTCGGCGCGACCCTGGCCAGCTCGGCCAGCTCGGCCACCTCGGCGGGCTCCCCGGCCGCGGCCAGCCGCTCCTTGATCACCCGGAGCGGCAGGTACTGATCGCGCTGAGCAGCCAGGATGTACCGAAGCCTGGCAACGTCCGCGGTCACGAACCGGCGGTAGCCGGACGGCGACCTGGCCGGCTCGATCAGCCCCTCGGTCTCCAGGAACCTGATCTTGGACATGCTGATGTCCGGAAATTCCGGGCGAAGCTGAGCAAGCACCTCACTGATGCTGAGGTAGCCACGGGTTGGCGGACCGTTCATCCCCCGACCTGCTGGCCTCCGCCGTGCTCCGCGTACTGCTGCGGACCGACCAGGAATACCAGCCGGAACTTGCCGACCTGGACCTCGTCGCCAGGGACCAGCTCGACCTCCTCGATCCGCTCCCGGTTCACGTAGGTGCCGTTCAGGCTGCCGACGTCGCGCACGATGAACTTGCCGCGCTCCCGGTAGAACTCGGCATGCCGCCTGGACACGGTGATGTCGTCGAGGAAGATGTCGCTGTCCGGGTGCCTGCCGATCAGGGTGAGGTCACTGTCGAGCAGGAACCGGCTGCCGGCGTTGGGGCCGCGCTTGACCACCAGCAGCGCCGTGCCAGGCGGCAGCGCCGCCACCGCCTCGGCGTCGGCAGCCGACAGGTCCGCGGTGTCGGGCTCGGCCAGGTCGCTGCCGGCCAGCGAGATCGTCGAGGTGGTGTCGGGGCCGCGGTCGCCGGAGATCCGGACCAGCGGAGTGCCGCATTGCGAGCAGAACCGCGCCCCCTCGGGATTCGGCTCGCCGCACCCGGTGCAGTAGACACTGGGCATCTGATTGCCGAGCCTCCCGTTCATGCCTGCGCCCGCCGTGGCCCCGGCCATGACCGCCGCAGCCTGCCGCTGCGGCACCTCGGCCTGCGTCCTCGACCACGCTACCTGGGCGGCGGGCGCATGGTCCATGCGCCACGCGCGCCGTGCGCGCCAGCCACGAAGCAGCCGGGCCGGCCGCCACGACCTGCCGTCTGCCGCCGTGCTGTTCGTGACCGCGACCGGATTTGTTGCGCTGCTGTTTGCCGCCGCTCTCGGGTTTGCTCGACTGCGATTTGGTCCGCCGCGGTTTGCTGCAGGTGAGTTCGCTGATCTGCTGTCGGCCAGGCTCCGTCGAGCGGCGCCCTGCCGGGCAGACCCGCGCCTACGCCACATGTTGGCCGCACCTCCGACGCCGCCACCGGTTTTGTCGATTCCGCGATTCTCTCACGCTGGCGGACATCCCGCGGCCAGTCGGCGGAGCCGCCCACCGGCCCAGGCTGGCGCGGCGGCCGGGATCAGCGGCCGGCTCGCTCGACCACCGCTGCCCACTTTTCCAGCAGGGACTGGGCCACGTCGGCGTCGGTGCCCTCGGCCCACAGGTGCGTCACCGCCTCGGACGGGTCGGGCAGCACCAGGATCCAGCCCAGGCCGGGCTCGATCACCCGGACGCCGTCCGTGGTGTCGATGGTGGCGTCGCCGGCCGCCTCGACCACGGTCCGCATCACCATCCCCTTGGCCGCCCACGGGGTCGGCATGGACCGCTTGAGCAGGTAGGCGGCGGGCAGCCTTGCCTGGATCTGGCTGAGCGTCAGCCGGGTCCTTGCGACCAGGCCGAGCAGCCAGGTGAACGCCGCGATCCCGTCGATCGTCTGGGAGAACTCCGGCACCACGAACCCGCCGCGGCCGTCCGCCGCGAAGATCACGTCGGGCGCGGCGGCGGCCTCGTTGAGCCCGTGCAGCGAGGTGGACGTCCAGTCGACCTGCACGCCGTGGTACGTGCACACCTCCTCGGCCACCCTGGTCGTGGTGACCGGCAGCGCTACCCTGCCCTGCCGCCGCTCGGCCGCGACCAGGTCGAGCACGACGAGCAGCGCGCGTTCCTCGCTGACCATCGAGCCCTGGTCGTCGACCAGCGCGATCCGCTCGCCGACCTGGTCGAACCTGACGCCGAAGGCGGCACCTGACGACTTGACCAGCTCGGCCAGCCGGTGCAGGTCGGCCCGCACCTCGGCGATGGACTGGGTGGGCGAGGCCTCGTCCAGCCGGTTGTTGACGGTCAGCACGTCCACGCCGATCTTGCCAAGCAGGCCGGGCAGCACCAGCGACGCGGTGCCGCCGGCGCAGTCGGCCACCACCTTCAGGTTGGCCTCGCGCACGCCGCTCATGTCCACGCAGCGCAGCAGCTCGTGCGTGTAGGCCTCGACCACCCGCGGCGGATAGGTGAGCTCGGCGATCTCGCCGGGGAACGCCCGCCGGTATTCCTGCCTGGAGAACACCCGCTCCAGCTTGCGCTGCGCCGACTGGGACAGGTCGGCGCCGCGGGCGTCCATGAAGATGATGTCGATGGACTGCGGATCGCCAGGCGTGGTGCGCAGCGCGATGCCGCCGCTGCACTCGCTACGCGAGGTCTCGAACCTGGCCACCGGCATCGGCTGCGCCTCCAGGTCGACCACGTTGATCGCGCTGGCGTTCAGCGCGCCGTGCACCGCCCGCTTGAGCGCACGCGCCGCACGCGACGCGTCACGTGAGGTGGTCACGACCGCGCCCTTCTTCAGCGTGGTCGCGTACGCGCTGGCAAGCCGGACGCACAATTCCGGCGTGATCTCGACGTTCACCAGACCGGACACCCCGCGCGGGCCGAACAGCGTGCGCTGGCCGCGTGATTCCCAGATCACGCTGGTGTTCACCACCGCGCCGGCCTCGATCGTCTTGAACGGGTAGACCTTGACCCCGGCGGACAGGTAGGCGTCAGGCTCGATCACGCACTCGTCGCCGACGATCGCGCCTTCCTCCACCCGCACCGAACCCATCACGTCGGTGTTCTTGCCGACCACGCAGCCGCGCAGGGTCACGCCGCGGCCCACGTACACGTTGCTGTGCACCACCGCCCGGTGCAGGAACGAGCCTTCCTTCACGATGACGTTGCTGCCGACCACTGTGTACTCGCGGAGCTGGGCGCCGGCCTCGATCTTGGCGTAGTCGCCGATGCACAGCGGGCCGGTCAGCACCGCCTCAGGGTCGACCTCAGCGCCCTCGGCCACCCACACCCCTGGCGACACCTCGAAGCCGTCGATGTGCGCCTGCACCCGGCCGGCCAGCACGTCCGCCTGCGCCTTCAGGTAGCTCTCGTGGCTGCCGACGTCCTCCCAGTAGCCATCGCCGACCCAGCCGTACAGCGGCGCGCCCTGCTCGAGCAGCCGCGGGAAGACATCGGCTGACCAGTCGACGACCTCGCCGGCCGGCACGTGCGCGAGTACCTCTGGCTGCATCACGTAGATGCCGGTATTGACCGTGTCGGAGAACACCTGCCCCCAGGTCGGCTTCTCCAGGAACCGCTGGATCCTGCCGTCCTCGTCCACGATGATGATGCCGAACTCCAGCGGATCGGGCACCCTGGTCAGCCCGACCGTCACCATCGCGCCCTGCTCGTTGTGGAACGCGATCAGCTTGGACAGGTCGATGTCGGTGAGCGCGTCGCCGGAGATCACCAGGAACGGCTCGTCGCGCAGTGCGTCCTCCGCGTTCTTGACGCTGCCCGCGGTGCCGAGCGGGGTCTCCTCGGTGGCGTACTGCAGGCTCATGCCGAAGTCGTCGCCGTCGCCGAAGTAGTTGCGCACCATCGAGGCCAGGAACTGCACGGTCACCACGGTCTCGGTGAGCTTGTGCCGGCGCAGCAGCCGCAGCACGTGCTCCATGATCGGCTTGTTGACCACGGGCAGCATCGGCTTGGGCTGGTTGGCCGTCATCGGCCGCAGCCTGGTGCCCTCTCCGCCGGCCATCACGACGGCCTTCACGGCTGGCAGCACTCCCTTCCGGCCAGGTAGCTGCCCGGCCTGTCAGCTGAGCGGCATGCGCCCATCGCCCGTATCTCCCCGCGACCCGTCGCCGCGCTGGTCGGCCGGCCGCTGACCGGCCGGCCGCTGACCGGCCGGCCGTTGGTCGGCCAGCCGCTGATCGGAGAGCAGGCGCCTGGCCTGCTCCGCGTAGAGCGCGGCCGCGCACCAGTAGAGTGCACTTCCCCAGATAACGAAGCTCCAACCGATGACCCGCGCCGCCTCCGCGTAGCTGGTGTCGTGCGAGCCGAGGAAGAGCAGCGGAAACGCGTACAGCAGGCACAGCGTCGCGGTCTTGCCGACGAAGCTCACCTGCAGCGCGCCCCAGCCGCGCCGGCGCAGCACGGCAAGGACCACGCCCATGAACACCTCGCGCAGCGCGAGCAGGCCGACCAGCCACCAGGGAATGATCGTCCTGACCGCGAGCGCGATCACCGTCGCGACGATGTAGAGCCGGTCGGCCGCCGGGTCGAGTAGCTGGCCGAGCTTGCTCTGCTGGTTCAGCGCGCGGGCGATCTTGCCGTCCAGCCAGTCCGACACGCCCGCCGCGATCAGCAGGCCGACCGCCCACCAGTCCCCCGTCTGGCTGCGCAGCCCGAGCACCAGCCAGAGGAAGACAGGAACGCCGGCCAGCCGGGCGACGCTAATCGCGTTGGGTATGGTGAGGACCCGGTCGCCAGGCGGCTGCCCGGCCGCCCGGGCCGTGGCCCCCGCCACCCTGCCCTGCTGCATGGTTCCTGAAGTCCCTTACGTAACAGGTGAACGCAGGGCCGACCCTACCCCGCCGCGGCGAACGGAACTACACGCAAGCAGCCTGGCCGGCCCGGCCGCCGCTGACGGTGGACAATGGCGTGATGCTCAACCGCCGGCCGTTAGCGACATCGACGTTCATTGCGGCACTGGTCGTGCTGGGCGCCGCAGGCTGCAGCTCGGCGGCCAGCCCGCACACCCGGCCGGCCAGCAGCGCTGCCGCATCGGTACCGCCGGCCAGGCCGGCCAAGGACTGGCCGACCTACCACGGCAACCCGGCGCGCACCGGCGACGTGGCCGGCCTGCCGCGCGCGGGAGCGCTGTCCGTTGCCTGGTCCCGGCCGCTTGACGGGGCGGTCTACGGGCAGCCGCTGGTGATCGGGCAGACGGTGATCGCGGCCACCGAGCAGGACATGGTCTACGGGCTGAACCGGGCCACCGGCACCATCCGCTGGCAGCGCCGGGTCGGCACCCCAGAGCCGCTGTCGCAGCAGCCGTGCGGTGACCTGAATCCGCTCGGCATCACCAGCACGCCGGTGTACGACCAGGCCAACGGGCTGGTCTACGTGGTCGCGCAGTCGGGCAGGCGCACGCACGTCATGGTCGGGCTGCGAGTCAGCGACGGTGCCGTCGCGGTGACCATGGACGTTCCCTCGCCCGACCACGAGGCCGCCTATGACCAGCAGCGCGGCGCGCTCGCCCTGTACCACGGCACGGTCTACGTGCCGTTCGGCGGGCACTACGGTGACTGCGGCCCGTACATCGGGTCGGTGGTGGGCATGCCGGCCAGCGGCTCAGGCAAGGTCGTCTCCTACCTGGTACCGACCGCCAAGCAGGGCGGCATCTGGGCTTCGGCCGGCCCGGTGATCAGCTCGGGCGGCCGGATATTCGTCGGGGTCGGGAACGGGGCGCCGGGCGCGGTCAGGTTCGACGGCAGCGACTCGGTCACCGAACTGACCCCAGGCCTGCGCGAGGTCAGCATCTTCGCGCCTGCCGACTGGCGCATGCTCAGTGCCGATGACCTGGACCTCGGCTCGATGTCGCCGGTCCTGCTGCCTGGCGGCCGGGTGCTGCAGGTCGGCAAGAGCGGGATCGGCTACCTGCTGAACGCGGCCAGCCTCGGCGGCGTGAACGGGCAGCTCGCCCAGGCCAGGGTGTGCGCGGCGTTCGGCGGGGCCGCGGTCAGCGGCAGCACCGCCTACGTGCCGTGCTATCCGGGTGCCCTGACCGCGGTCCAGGTCACCGGCAACCAGCTTCGGGTGCGCTGGCACGGGCCGCAGGGTGCGTGGGGGTCGCCGGTGGTCGGCGGCGGGGCGGTGTGGGTGGCGAACTGGGACGCCGGCATCCTGTACGAGCTTGCCCAGCGGACCGGCGCGGTGCAGCAGTCGATCAGCCTGGGCGGGCCGCTGCCGCACTTCGTCTCGCCGACGCTGTCCGGCACGCTGGCGATCGTCGGCACGCTGCGCGGCGTGGTGGCGGTATCCGGAGCCTGACCGTCAGCCAGCCGCCACCGGCTCGGCGGCCGGCTCGGCAGGCAGCACGTGCAGCTCGACCCCGCGGGCCTGCCGCACCAGCTCACGCAGCAGCGGATACCGGCCAGGCTGGCCGCCCGCGGACCTGGCCAGCACGAGCTCGGTGATGTGGTGCTCGCGGGCATAGCCGGCCAGCGCCGCCGCCACCGATGTTCCGGTCGGCTGCACCAGCTCGCCGCCGAGCTGCGCGGTCAGGGCAGCGTACTCGGCGATCTGCTGCTGCTGGCTGTCCGAGGCCGACGGCATCGGCACGCAGGCCACCCTGAACACCCCGTCGACCTGCGCGGCGAGCGCCGCGGACCGCCTGATCAACGAATCCATCCCCGGCCGTGGCGCCGCGCATGCCAGGATGCTCGGCCAGGCCTCGTCGGCGCGCACGGTGTGGCCTGACTGCGCGCCGAGCTGCCGCTCGCCGTGCTCCGCGACCAGCCGGAACGCGCGCTCTCGCTGGCTGCGCAGCGCTTCCGGCGCGTAGCTGGTGCGCAGCGCCTGCTCGACCTGGTCGGCCGACACGATCTCGCCGCGCTTCACCCGGTCGATGAGCACCGTCGGCGGCACGTCCACCAGCTCGATCTCGTCGGCAAGCGCGATCAGCGATGGCTCGGTCAGCAGCGGTGTCCCGGCGGCCGACGTGCCGCCAGCGGCGCCCAGCTCGGTGACCTGCGCGGTGCCGATCACGGTGATGCCAGCGGCGGCCAGCCGGCCGGCCGCGGTCAGCCGGCTCTCGCCGGACACCGTCGGGCCGGTCAGGTCGTCGATGCAGGCCACCTCCGGCGCCCGCGCCAGCACCGCGTCGGTGTCCAGCCTGGACATCCCCGGCGGGACCGCGCCCGCGGACCCCGCCGCGGCGCCGGCGCCAAGCAGCTCGAGATCGGCAAGCTCGGCGGTGACGCCCTCGCGCTCACCGGTATTCACCGCGGCGACGACCACGTCGGTGCCGCGTGCGCTGCGGCGGCCAGCCTCCTCGAGCATCGCCGTGGTGGTACCGCAGCCCGGCGCATAACCCAGGTACACCCGGATGGCCCCGCGTCGCGGCCGCTCCCCCGCTGCCGCCCTGCCGTCGTCGGCTCCCGGCCGGCCGTCGCCAGGCGCCGGGCCGCCAGCCGGCTCGCCAGGAGTGGCCAACTCCGGCTCGGCGGCATCGCCTGACGGTCCGGCCGGCCCGGTGATGATGTGCAGGTGCACGCTGCCGAGCTGCTCGGCCAGCCGCTCGATCATGGTGCCGCGCCAGCGCTCGAGCAGGCCGGCCGCGGGCGCGGCGATCACCAGGTGGCTGGCCGCGGTCTCCTGCAGGGCGTTCACGATCACCGCGGGGGCGTCCCTGCCGTCACGCTCAAGCACCGCGGCGCCGGCCGCCACCGCGTCGGACGCGACCCACTGCACCCAGCCACCAGGCGGCTGGCCGGCCTGCGTGAGCAGCAGCACGGTGCAGCTGGCACCGCGCCGCCTGGCCAGCCTGACCCCGCGCCGCACCAGCTCCCCGGCCTGGTCGGCGCGCCAGACGGCGACCAGCACGTCCTGCGGTTCCCGGCGCCTGGTGGCCGGCGCGCCTGGCTGCGAGCCAGCCACCAGGCCGAGCGCCACGTCGCGCAGCGCGGCCAGCCTGTCGGTCCTGAACGTGGTCTCAAGCGCGGCGCCGACCTGATCGGCCGGGTAGATGTTGCCGTGCCCGAGGCGCTTGCGCAGCGCCTCAGGCGAGCTGTCCACGAACTGCATCTCGTCCACGGCGGCCAGCATCTCGTCGGACACGGTCGCGGCCGCTGGCCTGCCGGTGATCGCCGCCACCTCGGTCGCCACATGCTGGATGTCGGTCACGTCCGCGGTGCTGATCACGTCGATCCCGGCGGTGCGCAGTGCGTCGATGTCGGCCGCGTGCGGGCCGAGGTCGTCGACCAGCGCCACGGCCGGCTTGCGGGCGAGCACGGCGGCGACGTCCAGGCCGCCGCCGGGCGCTGGCGGCACCACTTCCAGGCCGCCGATGGCCTCGGTGGTGCGCGGCCGTCCGCGATCGTCGACGAAGCCGATCACCACGTCCTCGCCGAGGCCGCGCAGTGCCCTGCCTTCCCGCAGCATCGTGTAGGTCTTGCCGGCCCCGGCAGCGGCGCCGAGCAGCAGCCTGAGGAAGCCACGGCGCTGCGGCTCGGGAGCGTCGGCGATGGTCGCGCCGATGCCGTCCTCCTCGCGGACGATCATGCCGCGGGACGCGTCGTAGGCGTAGAGCTCGGCGTACCTGCCCCAGTTCACCGCCACGTCAAGCTGCCTTGCCGCGTCTTCCTCGCCGTAGCTGTTGCGCAGGATGTCGGTGAAGAAGCCGACAGGCAGGTTGTCGTCCAGGCTGCCACGCAGCGCCCGGTAGATGACCCTGACCAGCGGCGCCCGGTCAAGCGACGCCCTGGCGAAGATCTCCTTGCTGTCCTGGATGCTGGCGCCGGCGAACACCCGGCCAGGCCCGGTCAGCTCGAGATTGTCCTCGTGCAGCTCGGCGAACCCGAGCAGCACCAGCGCATCGACCAGCGGCAGCAGGTCGTCCACCTCGAGGCCGAGGCTGTCGGCCAGGTCTGCCAGGTCAGCAGCGCCGCCGTGCCTGGCGACCAGGATCTCGGCCAGGCCGGACAGCCCGTCGACGGTGGCCTGCGGCAGCGGCGTGTCGCTCACCGTGCCGTGCGGCACGCCGGTCGGCGCGGGCGCGGTGGCCGCTGCCTGGTCACGCTGGGTCATCATCCGGTAGATCTGGTCCACCAGCTCGTCGAACTCGGGCGTCCGCCGCCGCCGTGGCCTGGCCAGCGGGTTGATCAGGTCGGAGCGGATCCGGCCAGGGTTGGTGCCGAGCACCAGGATCCGGTCGGCCAGCAGTACCGCTTCCTCTATGTTGTGCGTGACCATCACGATGGTCTTGGTCGGGAACCTGTGTCCCTCCCACAGCTCGAGCAGCTCGCCGCGCAGGTTCTCCGAGGTCAGCACGTCAAGCGCGCTGAACGGCTCGTCCATCAGCAGCACCGCCGGCTCCACCACCAGCGCGCGGGCGAAGCCGACCCGCTGCCGCATCCCGCCGGACAGTTCCTTGGGGAACGCTGACTCGTAGCCGTCGAGGCCGACGATGTCGATGGCGCGCAGCGCCCGCTCTGACCGCTCGGCCGGGGCCACGCCGCGCGCTTCGAGGCCGAGTTCCACGTTCTGCTGCACGGTCAGCCACGGCATCAGCGCGAAGGTCTGGAAGACCATCGCGGTCTCCCTGTTGGTCCCGGTCAGCGGCTTGCCGCGGAACAGCACCTCGCCGGAGGTCGGTGCCATCAGGCCGGCGATGCAGCGCAGCAGCGTCGACTTGCCGCTGCCGCTGCGGCCGAGCAGCGCGACGAACTCGCCCTCGTGCACCTCCAGGGTGATGTTGTCGAGCACCGGCAGCGGCCGGCCGCCAGGGCCGGCGAACGACTTGCTCAGCGACCGCACGCTCAGCAACGGCGCCGGCTGGCCCGGCTGCGGCGCCTCCGCCCTGGTGGCCAGCGAGCTGCTCATGCCAGCGCGAACTTCGTCTCGGCCAGCCGGTACAGCCGCCGCCAGACCAGCGCGTTCAGCCCGGTCACGTAGACCGCCATGGCAAGCAGCCCGGCGAACAGCGCAGGGTACCCGTGCGGCAGCTGCGCGCTCTGCTGCGCGATGAAGGTGCCAAGGCCCTTGGCCGCCAGCGTCTGCCCGTTGTACTGCACGATCTCGGCCACGATCGAGGCATTCCAGGCGCCGCCGGCCGCGGTGATCGCGCCGGTCACGTAGGCAGGAAAGATGGCGGGCAGGATCAGCCGCTTCCACCGGTCCCGGCCGTGCACGCCGAGGTTGTCCATCGCTTCCTTCAGGTCGGACGGCACGGCGCTGGCCCCGGCGATGACGTTGAACAGCACGTACCACTGGGTGCCAAGCGCCATCAGCACGATGCTGCCGAAGTTGATGTTGATGCCCAGGTCCAGGAAGAGAACGATGGCGAACGGGAAGATGAAGTTCGCCGGAAAGCTGGCGAGCACCTGCACGATCGGCTGCATGAACTGGGCGACCCGCGGGTTGAAGCCGATCCATACCCCGATCGGCACCCAGACCAGCGACGAGAACGCGACGACCACGACCACCCGCAGGAAAGTAAGGAAGCCAAGGCCGAACGCGGTGCCGAACACGCCGAGCCCCTTCGGCCCGTCGGCGATGTAGACGATCATGCTGTACAGGCCGTAGCAGAGGGCGAGCAGCACGACCGCCGTGAACGCGATGTCCCCGGCCCGGCGGCGCGCCGGGTGGCTGATGAGGCTTGCGTCGTCGATGCCGGTCGCCGCGCCGAGCACCCGGTTCACCGGCTCGGCCGCGGCCCGGCGGCCGCGGCCGAACACGCCAGGCCAGCTCGATCTGCGCAGCACATCGAGCACGAGTGACTTCGGCTTCTGGGTGGCCTCGGACTGCTCGACCTTGAACTTCTCCACGTACGCCACCAGCGGGCGCCAGAAGAAGAAGTTCACCACCAGGATGATGACGATCATGGTCACGATGCCGTAGACCACGTACCTCAGCTTGCCTTCCATGATCGCCACGCCGACATAGGAGCCGACGCCTGGCAGCACGTACCCGCGGGAGTGCAGGCTGATGGCCTCGGACGCGGTCAGGAAGAACCAGCTGCCGCCGAAGCTCATCATGCCGTTCCAGACCAGGCCGATCGCACCGCCTGGCACGTCGATCGCCCAGAAGCGCTTCCACCTCGACAGCCCCATCAGCTTGCTGGCCTCGTCGAATTCCGGCGGCTGGCTGACCAGCGAATGGTAAAAGGAAAACGTGATATTCCAGGCTTGCGAGGTGAAGACCGCGAATATCGAGGCGCACTCGAGCCCTAGCTCGGAGCCGGGGAACAAGCCGGTGAAGAACGACACCGTGATGGCAAGAAAGCCGAGCACCGGCACCGACTGCAGGATGTCAAGCGCGGGGATCAGGATCCGGCGCGCCCGCTTGTTGCGCGCGGCCAGATAGGCGTAGCCGAGGCTGAAACCGTACGACAAGACCAGCGCGATGAACATCCGCAGCAGGCTGCGCGCCGCGTAATACGGCAGGTTCGACGGCGCGAGGTCGATCGAGGTGGCGTGGTGGATTGGCGCCCTGGCCCCCGCGCCCACCCGGAGCACGAAGTAGATCAGCACGACCACGGCCAGCCCGACCCCGACGTCGAGCGGGCGGAACCTCAGCCTGCTCAGCGTCTCCCGGCTGGGAAATGTCGGCGTGACTGCCACGCAGGCGCTCCCCTCAGGCCGGCGGCGACGGGACGAGGTCAATCATGACAGTTCGGTCAGTGCGGACCGCCGAGGGGGACGGGCAGCGCCTCAGTGTCGACGATGTTGACCGGGCACACAGGAAATACCCAGCAAAGTCCAAAGGTAATGCGGTCTATCTGCCAGGGACCGCGACCTAGCGTGCTGGCTGGCGCCGCATCCGCGGCCCCGAGTGCCCCTACAGAACGCGAGGACCAACGATGCTCGACCGTCCGAAGTCAAGGCTGGTCGCGGCGGCAGCCGTGACTGGCACGGTGTGCGCGCTGGCCGCGGCCTCCGTGGCCGCGGCTACCACGACCCCCACCTGGTCTGGCAAGGAGCTCGTGCCGCACGCCTTCACCAATGCCACGCCAGGCCTGGCCGCGATCACCCTCACCAACACCGGGGTCCGTGGCTTGTTCATCACCTGGAAGGGCCAGTTCAACGACGAGGTGCACTACCAGGTCAAGATCGACGGCACCTGGTCAGCGGCCGCCATCCTGCCGGGTGCGGCGACCAGCGCAGCACCGTCTGCCGCGTCCTACGTCGACCCGACCAGCCACGACGCGGTGGTGGTGGCGTGGAAGCAGCAGGGCTCTGACCGGATCTACTACGACCAGGGCCAGGTGCACAGCGACGGGACCATCAGCTGGACCGGACCGAAGCTGTTCACCACCGGTAACTCCACCACGTCCGACCGGGCCCCGTCGATCTTCTTCCCGCTGAACGCCGTGGACAAGGTGATCTTCGCCTATCGCGGCCCGCACGACCACGTGCGGTATGACGTGGGCAAGCCGGACGGCCGCGGGTTCACCTTCCTCGGCTCGAAGGTCATCGGCACCGCCGCTGACACCCACACAAGCGCCGCCCCCGACCTGGCCGAGATCGAGAACCAGGGCCCTGGAGCGGGCACCGGAACGATCTACGTGTTCTGGAAGAACATGGGCGCGCAGACCATCAGCTACGCCACCACCGCTGACCCGCTGAACGGCTCGTCGGCGACGCCTGGCGTGCTCACCTGGAGCGCGGCGAGCCTGGTGCCAGGCGCGCTCAGCACCGACGGGCCGGCCGCGTCAACCCCGGACCTGCACGGCTTCGCGCCGCTGCTGCTGGTCTACAAGGGCCCGGATGGCCTGCAGGTGAAGTACCAGGAGCTGAGCGCGAACGGCGGCACCTGGACCACCCCGGCCCCGGTCACCTCGCCGCGGTCCACCACCGCGATCGGCCCGGCGCTGCTGAACGGCACGCTGGCCACCGTGGAGTCCAACAACAGCGGCGACATCTATCTGCACCAGTTCTCCGGCTGATTCGCCGCCGAATCGCAGCGGCCTGGCTGCCCGACTCCTCCTCGGCAGCCAGGCCGCTGGCCCTTTCCCTGGTCCTGGCATAGCTTCCGGCCGACCGGGGAAGCCTTGTTGATGTTGTCGGGGGACATGCATCGGGGGACCAGCGCAGGTGACGCAATGAGCGGGGACGGGCTGACCTCGCTGCTGGCCGTGGCGCTGGTGGCCGCGCTCGCGCCGATCGTGGTGTCGAGCCTGCCGGGGCCGAAGGTGCCGCAGGTCGTGGTGCTGATCCTGGCCGGCATCCTGATCGGGCCGCACGTGCTCGGACTGGCCGACACCCAGAGCATCAGGCTGCTGGCGAACATCGGCCTTGGCTTCCTGTTCCTGCTCGCCGGGTACGAGCTTGATCCACGGCTGCTGCGGGAGCGGCCGGGCCGGCTCGCCATGGGCGGCTGGGCGACCAGCGCGGTCATCGCGGTCGGCGCGGTGGCCGCGCTCGCCTCGTTCCATTACGTCAAGGACTTCGTGCCGATCGGGCTCGCGCTCACCACCACGGCGCTCGGCACGCTGCTGCCGATCCTGCACGACAACGACATGACCGACGGCAAGTTCGGCCGCTACGTGCTGGCGGCCGGCGCGGTCGGCGAGCTGTTCCCGATCGTCGCGATCTCGCTGTTCCTCACCCACCGCGCGCAGTACGTGGCGATCGCTTCGCTGCTCGGCGTCGGGCTGCTTGCCATCATCCTCACCACGCTGCCCAGGGTGGTGGGCAAGAAACGGCTGCGGACGCTGATCGAGCAGGGGCAGCAGGCAACCGCGCAGACCACGCTGCGGTGGTCCATCGTGCTGCTGCTCGTGCTGCTGGTCGGCGCCAAGGACTTCGGCCTCGACGTGGTGCTCGGCGCGATGCTGGCCGGCATCGTGCTGCGCAGCTGGACCAGGCGGATGGGAGTGCACGTCGAGCGGCTCGAAGACAAGCTCGACGCCGTCGGCTACGGCATCTTCATCCCGCTGTTCTTCGTGTCCTCCGGCATGTCGCTCGATATCCACTCGATCATCGCGGACCCGATCAGGCTGCTGGTGTTCTTCTTCCTGCTGCTGCTGGTGCGCGGGCTGCCTTCGCTGCTGATCTACGCCAAGGTGCTCCCGGTCCGGCAGCGGGTGGAGATGACCTTCATCACCGCCACCACCATGCCGCTGCTGATCGCGCTGGCCGAGATCGGCCTGCGGGATGGCGTGATGCTGCCGGCGAACGCGGCGGCGCTGGTCGGCGCCGGCGTGCTGTCGGTGCTGTGCTACCCGCCGATCGCGGTGGCGGTGCACAAGCGCGGCCAGCCGCGCAAGAGCGGGTTAGGCAGCTTCCCAGAGCATCGCGATGCCCTGGCCCACGCCGATGCACATGCTGGCGGCCGCCCTGCGTGCGTCGCGGCGGCGCAGCTCGTGCAGCAGCGTGCTGCAGATCCGCGCGCCGGAGCAGCCGAGCGGGTGCCCGATCGCGATCGCGCCGCCATTGACGTTGACCCGGTCGGGATCGAGCTTCAGCTCGTCGATGACCGCGACGGCCTGCGCGGCGAACGCCTCGTTCAGCTCGGTCAGCTCGATCTCGTCAAGCTGCCAGCCTGCCCGGTCAACCGCCCTGCGCATCGCGGGCACCGGGCCGATGCCCATGTAGTCGGGGTGCACCCCGGCCGCCGCGGTGCCGACGTACCTGGCCAACGGCGCCGCGCCAGCAGCCTGCGCGGCAGCCTCGGACATCAGCAGCAGCCCGGCGGCCCCGTCGTTCAGCGGCGAGGAGTTGCCGCCGGTCACCGTACCGCCGGCCCGGAAGGCCGGCCGCTTGGCCGCCAGCTCGGCCAGCGTGAGCGCCGGGTTGATGCACTCGTCTGCCGTGACCTGAGACTGCTGCGCCTGCACCGGCACGATTTCCGCGCCGAACCGGCCTGCCGCCGCCGCGGCCGCCGCGCGCTGGTGGCTGGCCAGCGCGAACTCGTCCTGCCTGTCCCTGCCGATGCCGTAGCGGTCGGCCACGTTCTCCGCGGTCTCGCCAAGGCTGATCGGCGGGTAGAGCTGCTGCATCTGCGGGCTGACCAGCCGCCAGCCGAGCCTGGTGTCGGCCAGCCCGGCTTCCCTGGCGAACGGCTCAGCGGCCCTCGGCAGCACGAACGGCGCCCTGGTCATCGACTCGGCGCCGCCGGCCAGGCAGATGTCTGCCTCACCTGCCGCGATCGCCCTGGCGGCGGCGGCGATGGCCTCAAGGCCGGAGCCGCACAGCCGGTTCACGGTCGCGCCGGGCACGGTGACCGGCAGGCCGGCCAGCAGCACGCCCATCCTGGCCACGTTCCTGTTGTCCTCGCCTGCCTGGTTCGCCGCGCCCCAGTAGACGTCGTCGATGGCCGCGGCGTCGAGCCACTGGTTGCGCTGCAGCAGCGCCTTGATGACCTCTGCGGTCAGCTGGTCGGGCCGGACCGAAGCAAGGGCGCCCTTGATCTTCCCGATCGGCGTCCGGCAGGCATCCACGGCATAGACAGCGGTCACACCGCCGACACTACCCGCGGGCGTGCTCCCCGATGAAGGCCGCGAGCGCGGCGAGGTTCGCCAGGCTGTCCAGGTTCAGGTCCTCCGCCGCCACGTCCACCCCGAACCGGCGGCGCACCGCCCGCAGCAGCAGCGTGCCGCCGAGCGAGTCAAGCCCGACCCCGGCGCCGAACAGCGGGATGTCGGCCGGCAGACTGGCGACCTCGTCGTTGCCGGTCGCCTCGGCCAGCAGCTGCCTGAGCTCGGCGATGATCGCCTCGTCGGTCATGGCGCTGCTGGCCCGTCGACCCAGTCAGGCAGCGCTGGCGGCGCTCCGGTGAGCTGCCTGACGAAGACCGCGGGCTGCGCCGCCGGGTCGGCCGCCCGGAAACCCGCCGCTGCCAGCGCGAGCCGCAGCGGCACGTTCCGCTCGGTCACCAGGCACTGCACCCGCACGGTTGCCGCGCCGGCCTGCGCGGCGGCGCGG
>JASHQL010000243.1 GCA_030039155.1 Streptosporangiaceae bacterium
CCGGTCAGCATCGGCATGACTTGACTGATTGTTCGGCATCGCGTGCTCTCCTCGCGCAGACATGATCATGGGATTTGTCCAGGCGGGCCAGCTTGGGCGATACCGCTGCCAGGAATCGGGTCAGAAACTCAGTAGGAACCCGGGACGGCTTGCGGCCAGCGCCTCACCCCCGTAGCGGGTCGCTGGCCTGCCTGATATCAGGTCCCGCTACGGCTGCTAAGGATGAGTACGAAGCGCCGCATGATGAACTCATAGTAGCCGAGCAGAGGCGGGACATGAGCACCGACCAGATTGCCGACCCGGCCAGCCAGGCTGACCTGGCGGTTCTCGACCAGATCCAGCAGCGGGTGCTGTGGCTGGCGACCAGGATCGTGGACGCCGCCAACCACGACAGGGACACCGGCGACGGGGTCAAGGTGGGCGGCCACCAGGCGTCGAGCGCCAGCCTGGTCTCGGTGATGACCGCACTGTATTTCGGCTACCTGGACGCCAGTGACCGGGTCAGCGTGAAGCCGCACGCCTCCCCCGTGTATCACGCGATTCAGTACCTGCTCGGCAACCTGGACCGGTCCTACCTGCCGGCGCTGCGCGCGTTCGGCGGGCTGCAGTCTTACCCGAGCCGGACCAAGGACCCCGACGGCGTGGACTTCTCGACCGGCTCTGTCGGCCTTGGCGCGGCGGCGCCGTTGTTCGCCGCGGCCACCCGCAGGTATGTGGACGCGCATTTCGGGCCACGGCCGCGCAGCCGGTTCATCGCGCTGATCGGCGACGCCGAGCTTGACGAGGGCAACATCTGGGAGGCGGTGGCCGACCCGGTCACCGACGGGCTCGGTGACGTGCTGTGGATCGTGGACGTGAACCGGCAGTCGCTGGACCGGGTGGTGCCTGGCGTGCGGATCGCGCAGTGGGAGCAGCAGTTCACCGCGGCGGGCTGGCACGTGGCCGAGGCCAAGTACGGCCGGCGGCTGCAGGCGGCGTTCGGCAGGCCAGGCGGCGGGGCGCTGCGCGACTGGATCGACGCGATGCCGAACGAGCACTATCAGTCGCTGTTCGGCCTGGCGCCGGCGCAGGTCAGGGAGAGGTTCACCGACGGTGCTCCGGCACAGGTCAGCCAGTTCTGTGCGGGCATCGCCGACGAGGAGCTCGCGGCCCTGGTCACCGACCTGGCCGGGCATGACATGGGCGCCCTGCTGAATGCCTTTCGCGTGTGCGACGCCGAAGTGAGCCGGCCGAGCGTGCTGTTCGCCTACACCATCAAGGGCTGGGGGCTGCCGATCGCCGGCAACCCGCGTAACCACTCCGCGCTGCTGACCAGTACCCAGATCAGCCAGCTGCGGGACAAGGTCGGGCTGACCGAGCTCACCGAGTGGGACCGGCTCGACCCGATGACGCCGGCCGGGCAGTGGGCCGCGGCCAGGCGCGAGCACCTGGCCCGCACGCCGCTGGCTCCCGCGGCCTGGCCGGCCGTGCCGGACTCCACCGGGATCAGGGCCGGGCGGCCGGTGGCCACCCAGGAAACGTTCGGCCGGATCCTGGTCGAGCTGTCCCGCGCCGAGCCGGTCGCGCCGTACCTGGTCACCACCGCGCCGGACGTCGCGACCTCGACGAACCTGGCCGGGTTCATCAACAGGATGGGCGTCTTCAGCCCGCAGCCGCGCCGGGCCTGGAGCGAGGACCCGGTACTGAAGTGGGCCGAGGGCCCGGCCGGCCAGCACATCGAGCTCGGCATCAGCGAGATGAACCTGTTCCTGCTGCTCGGCCAGCTCGGCCTGTCGGCCGACCTGTCAGGCCAGCCGCTGCTGCCGGTCGGCACCGTCTACGACCCGTTCGTGCTGCGCGGCCTTGACGCGTTCATCTACTCGGTCTACTCGGGCGCCAGGTTCATCGTGGCCGGCACCCCGTCCGGCGTGACGCTCGCCCCTGAGGGCGGCGCGCACCAGTCCACCATCACCGCCTCGGTCGGCCTCGAACTGCCCAACGTCACCTTCATCGAGCCTGCCTACGCGGTCGCGCTCGACTGGCTGCTGTGCGGCGCGCTGCAGTCAGTTGCCGCGCCGCCGGCCAGCCAGCCGGAGACCGGGTCCTACTACTTCAGGCTCACCACCCGCGGCATCGAGCAACAGCCGTTCCAGGCAGCGCGGGAGCGGCTCGGCGACGCGATCCTGCGCAGGCAGGTGCTCGCTGGCGCGTACCAGCTCACCGACGCCGCCGAGGCCGCAGCGGCCGGCGCGCCGCTGGTCTACCTGGCAGGCTCAGGCGCGGTGATGCCCGAGATACTGGCCGCGGCAGCTGAGCTGACCGAGGAGGGCATCGCGGCAACCGTGGTCGACGTCACCTCCGCCGACCGGCTGTACCGGGCCTGGCAGCGGACGCTGCGCCAGGGCGTGCGGACCGCGACCACCCCGTCGATCGCGGGCGCGATCCGCACGGTGTTTCCGGACCGGGCCCCGGTGGTCACCGTGCACGACGCCGCCTCACATACCCTGAGCTGGCTCGGCTCGGCACTCGGCGTGCCCGCAGTCAGCCTCGGCGTGGACACCTTCGGCCAGTCGGGCGCCGTCGCAGACCTGTACCGCGCGCACGACCTGGACGCCGGATCGATCGTGAACGCCGCCCTCGCGGCGCTGTCGTTGCGTTAGGACCAGCAGAGGAGCCGACTCGGTGGCCAGGCTGCTTGCCGACGTCGAGCCGCTGCGCCGGTCGGCGCCGTTCCGGCGGCTGTGGGCCGGCAGCACGCTGTCGGCGGTGGGCGGCGCGCTGACCGCGTTCGCGATCCCGCTGCAGATCTGGGACCTCACCCACTCGGCGTTCGCCGTCGGCGCGCTCGGCATCGCCCAGATGGTGCCCACGCTGACCGTGGGCCTGCTCGGCGGCTCGCTCGCCGACCGGATGGACCGGCGGCTGCTCGTGCTGATCACCAGCAGCTGCCTGGCGGTGGTGTCGGCGGGGCTGGCCGCGCAGGCCTTCGCCGGCCTCGGCCAGGTCTGGCTGCTGTACCTGCTGGCCGCCGTGCAGTCCGCGTTCCTGGCGGTCGACGGCCCGGTCAGGCGGACGTTCGTGCCGAGCCTGCTCAGCGCCGACCAGCTCACCTCGGGCATGGCGCTGACCAGGCTGAGCTTCCAGATCATGCTGACCGTCGGCCCGGCGATGGCCGGCCTGATCGCGGCGGTGCCCGCACTCGGCCTGCGCGCCTGCTACCTGCTCGACGCGGTCAGCTTCGGTGCCGCGCTGTACGGCGTGGGCAGGCTGCCCGCGATGCCGCCGCAACCGGGCGGCGCCACCAGGACGCCGCGCGCGGTCGCCGAGGGCATCGCGTTCATCCGCCGCAGCAGGGAACTGGCCGGCGCGTTCCTTGCCGACCTCAGCTTCACCATCTTCGCCCTGCCGACCGCGCTGTTCCCGGCGATCAACGCGGAGCGGTTCGGCGGCAACCCGCGCACCCTCGGCCTGTTCGTCACCGCGATCGGCGTCGGCGGATTGCTGAGCGCAGCGCTGTCCGGCCCGCTCAGGCACATCTACCGGCACGGCCTGGCGATGCTGTGCGCCGTGGCCGTCTCCGGCGCCGCGTTCGCCGCCTTCGCGCTGGCCCGCAGCCTGTGGCTGACCCTGGTGACGCTCGCGGTGGCCGGTGCGGCCGACACCGTGACCGTGGTATTCAGGAGCGTGATCGTGCAGGCCCGCACGCCGGACCGGCTGCGCGGCCGGGTCACCGCCGCCGACTACGTGGTCGGAGCGGGCGGCGGCCAGCTCGGCAACCTGGAGGCGGGCGCACTCGGCTCGCTGACCTCGCCGACGATCAGCGCGCTGGCCGGCGGGCTTGCCACCATAGCCAGCGCGCTGGCCGTCGGGCTCGCGCTGCCCGCGTTCGTCAGGTACCGGCACCAGCCGGACGCTCAGGCCGAGCCCTCCGCTGCTTCGTCCGCCAGCCAGACCGCGCCGACCTGATCGAGCACCGCGGCCGCCTGGGCGCGGCCGGCCAGGGCCGACGCCGCGCGCCTGGCCGGGTCGAGCAGGTTCTTGCCGATCGCCTGGACCGCGGCGGCGTCCGGCTTGATCAGCACGACGCTTGCCCCCGCGCTGGTCAGCACCGCCGCCTGTGCCATCGGGCTGGCCATCTGCCCGAACCCCTGCGTGATCGGGGCGATGATGACCACCCTGGCGTAGCCGTCGGCCAGGTCGGCGTTGGCTGCCGAGCGCATGCCGCCGTCGACATACCGGCGGCCACCGATGCTGACCGGCGGCCACACGCCAGGCACCGCGCAGCTCGCGCCGACCGCGTCGACAAGATCGACTCCGCTGGTCGCGTCGAACACGGTGAACTCACCGGACTCGGCGTCCACCGCGGTCACCCGCAGCACCGGGGTGGCCGGCCAGTCCCTGGTCGGCAGCCTGCCCTCGATCACCTTGCGCCTGGCTGCCTCGGACTCGGTGCGCGCCGCCACCGCCAGCCGGCCGATCCGGCGCCTTGCCCGGTCCGGGTTCCGGCTGGTCAGCATGATCCAGCCGAGCCGGGCCAGCACCCCGCGGCCCATCTTCGCGGCGATCTCGCCGACCGGCGGCGCGAGCTGGCGCTGGTACAGGTCCTCGAGGTCGTGCCCGGAGGTGATGTCGGCGCCGACCACCGAGCCGGCCGAGGTGCCCACCACCAGGTCGGCATCCGCCAGCCGCAGGCCGGCTTCGGCGAGCCCGGCGATGAGGCCAAGCTCCCAGGCCACGCCGGTGACGCCGCCGCCGCCAAGGACAAGCGCACGATCTGCCATGCCTCTATAGATAGCGGGTTCCCGCCGCGACTGCCATCCGCGTGCTGCCGCGACTGGCCGGCGGGCCGCACCGTCAGGTAGGCATGCACTATGGCCGAGCTAGCCATGACCACGGAGCTGGCCAGGTACTGGCGGCACGACGCCGTGCCCGGCGTCGACCTGCTGCGGGCCAGGTACGTCACCCACCGGTACGGCAGGCACGCGCACGAGACCTACACCTTCGGCCTGATCGAGGCCGGGGTCGAGGAGTTCGACTACGGCGCCAGCCTGCTGCGGGCCGGCGCCGGCGCGGTGGCGCTGCTGAACCCCGAGGTCGTGCACACCGGCCAGGCCGGCGTGCCGGAAGGCTGGTCGTACCGGGTGCTGTACCCGCAGGTCCAGGTGGTGACCGAAGTGGCGGCGGACCTGGGCTGGCGGCGCGGCACGCCCACCTTCCCGCAGACGGTGCTGCATGACGACCGGAGCGCCGCGCTGCTGCGCGCCGCGCACCGGGCCGCCGAGCAGGGCGACCGGCTGGCTTCGTCCACGCTGCTGCGCGCCTGCATCGCCAGGCTGCTGTCCGCGCACGCCGCGCCAGGTCTCGGC
>JASHQL010000244.1 GCA_030039155.1 Streptosporangiaceae bacterium
GGGTCGTGCCAGGAACCCCGCAACCGGGCCGCGGCTCAGCCAGGCTCGGCCGCGCTGGCAGCGTCAAACGGCGCGAGCAGCACCCTGAGCAGCTGCGCGAGCGCCTGCTGCTGGGCAGGTTCGAGGCCGTTCAGCAGCGCGTGCTCGCGGCGCAGCAGGTCGTCGAGTGCGGCATCGGCGACGGCACCACCGCGGCCGGTCAGCCGTACCTGCACGGCACGCTTGTCCTGCGCATCGCGGTGCCTGCTGACCAGCCCGGCCTCGGCCAGCCTGTCGACCCTGTTGGTCATGGTGCCTGAGGTCACCAGCGTGGCGTGCAGCAGCGCACCCGGGCTGAGCTGGTACGGCGGCCCCTGCCTGCGCAGCGCGGACAGCACGTCGAACTCCCACGGCTCGAGCCCGTGCGCGGCGCAGGCTGCCCGCCTGGCCCGGTCCAGATGACGGCTCAGCCGCGACACCCGGCTGAGCACCTGCAGCGGCGACACATCCAGGTCGGGCCGCTCGGCGCGCCACTGCGCGACGAGCTGATCCACCTCGTCGGTGAGCTGCGCCGGGCCAGGCGCGACGACCCCACGGCCGCCGCGGGAGTGCTCGTCAGGCGACATGAGCCAGAGCATATCTCTTGACATCGAGACTTTCCGCCAGGTAGAACGGGGAGCGCAGATATCTTGACATCGAGATAACTACCCTTGGGGGCACGGCATGCCCGACATCTGGAACCCGGCTCAGTACCTGCACTTTGCCAGCGAGCGGTCCAGGCCGTTCTTCGAGCTCGTCGGCCGGATCGGCGCCGAGAAGCCGGCCCTGGTCTATGACCTGGGCTGCGGGCCGGGGCAGCTCACCGCGACGCTCGCCGACCGCTGGCCGGACGCCACGGTGCACGGCGTCGACTCGTCAGCGGAGATGATCGCGACCGCTGAGCAGGTCGCCGCCGAGCGCGGCGGTGATGCGCCGGGGCAGCTCGGCTTCAGCCTCGGCGACGTGCGGGACTGGCAGCCGGCCGCGCCGCCTGACGTCATCGTGTGCAACGCGGTGCTGCAGTGGGTGCCAGGGCACCAGGGCCTGCTGGTGCGCTGGGCCGGCCAGCTCGCGCCGGGCGGCTGGCTTGCGTTCCAGCTGCCGGGCAACTTTGACCAGCCGACGCACGCGATCCTGGCCAGCCTGGCCACCAGCAAGCGCTGGCGCGGCCTGCTCGACGGCGTGCAGCTGAACCGGCAGGCCGGCGATCCGGCGCAGTACCTTGACCTGCTGGCCAGGACCGGATGCTCGGTGGACGCCTGGGAGACCACCTACCTGCACGTGCTGCAGGGCGATGACCCGGTCACCGACTGGTACTCGGGCACCGGCATGCGGCCGGTGCTCGCCGCGCTCGATGCCGGGCAGGCGGCCGAGTTCACCGCCGAGTACTCGGCGCGGGCCAAGGCCGCCTACCCGGCCGCCGAGTACGGCACGGTGCTGCCGTTCCGCCGGATCTTCGTGGTAGCCCGCCGCGGTTAGCTGAGCCTGCCGGCGCCGCGGTTAGCGGCCGGCCTTGCCCTGGCCGTTCGCGTCGCGCAGCCGCTGGAATGCCTCGGCCGAGATGCGCGGCTTGGGGTCGAGCTGCGACATGCCGTTCCAGGCCAGGTTCACCAGGTGCGCGGCGACTTCCTCGAGCTTCGGCTTGCGCGCGTCCAGCCACCACTGCCCGGCGAACGCCACCATGCCGACCAGCATCTGCGCATACAGCGGCGCCATCTTCGGGTCGTAGCCCCTGGCCTTGAGCACGTCGCCGAGTATGTACTCGACCTGGCCTGCCACGTCGCTGATCAGGCTGGCGAACGTGCCTGATCCAGAGGTCGGGTTGGAGTCGCGTACCAGGATCCTGAACCCGTCGGCGTTCTCCTGGATGTACCTGAGCAGCGAGACCGCGGCCACCTCGAACTTGGGCATGGTGTCCTCGCCCTCGAGCAGCCGGGTGGCCATGGTGGCGAACCGGTCGACCTCGCGGTCGACCACCACCGCGTACAGGCCTTCCTTGCCGCCGAAGTGCTCGTATACCACCGGTTTGGACACGCCGGCCTGGGCGGCGATCTCCTCGATGGAGGTGCCGTCAAGGCCGCGCTCGGCGAACAGCCGCCTGCCGATGTCGAGCAGCTGCTCGCGCCGCTCCTTGCCGGTCATTCGCTTGCGGCCCGGGCTCGATGGCTGGCTCGTCACCGCTCCATCATGTCCGTCATGCTCCGCCTGGGCCAGCGTGCACCGACACGGCACGCTTCGTCATGGCGCCGAGCCGCCGCAGTTTGCCGGTCTTCTTGCCGGTCAGCCGGATCTCGTCAGGCCACCGGACGTCGTACACCCAGCCGAGCTTCTCGCTGATCCAGATGCACCGCGCGGCGATGTCGATCTGGCCGCGCAGCACGCCGTGCCTGGCGCAGGTCGGGTCGGCGTGGTGCAGGTTGTGCCAGGACTCGCCGAAGGACAGGATCGCCAGCCAGTTCACGTTCCTCGACTTGTCCCTGACCTCGAACTCCTCCTTGCCGAACGTGTGGCAGATGGAGTTGATCGACCAGGTGACATGGTGCAGGAACGCGACCCTGACCAGGCTGGCCCAGAAGAACGCGGTCAGCGCGCCCTGCCAGGTGCCGATCCAGGCCCAGCCGATCAGCGCCGGCAGCACCAGCGAGATCGTCACCAGCACCGGGAACAACCTGGAGATCCTGCGCATCTTGGCATCGGCCAGCAGGTCAGGGCAGAACTTCTGCTGCGAGGTGTGGTTGCCGTCGAACATCCAGCCCATGTGCGCCCACAGCAGGCCCTTGGTCAGCGCCTTCCAGTCGTCGCCGAACCGCCACGGCGAGTGCGGGTCGCCTTCCCTGTCGCTGTACTTGTGGTGCCGGCGGTGATCGGCGACCCAGGTCAGCAACGGTCCCTCGATCGCCAGCGACCCGGCGATCGCAAGCGCGACCCGCAGGCCGGTCTTGGCCTTGAACGAGCTGTGCGTGAAATAGCGGTGGAAGCCCATTGCGATGCCGAGGCCGGAGATCTCGTAGAAGACCACAGCCAGCACGATGTCCTGCCAGTTGATCAGGCCCCAGCCCCAGGCCAGCGGGATGGCCGCGATCAGCGCCAGCATCGGGACCGCCACGAAGATCCCGACGAGTACCTTCTCGCCCGCGGGCTTCGGCTCTGGTTGCAGGTCAGGCAGCGGCTCTACCCTCGTCGCCGGTGCGGTCGCAGTGTCGGTGGCTGTGCTCATTGGATCCTCGCCTGACCACTCGAAGGTGGGCTGAAGTCGAAGCGATATGTCCGCACTGCCGTGGGCAGGGGCCGATGCAGATCTACGCTTACGTAACCGTAGGCTACGCGACCGTAGGTTATGCAAGTGCCAGGCAAACATTTCCTGGCGTTGTCGTGAAGATCACGTGCTGCTTTGGCCGCCCTCCCGGCTCGGTAGAGTAGGCGGCGCAGACAGTGCCGACGCTCGGTCCCGGGTCGTCTAACGGCAGGACTTCCGGTTTTGGTCCGGATAACCGAGGTTCGAATCCTCGCCCGGGAGCCGCTGCCCTGGGGGAGCTGTCCCCATGGCCGGTGCGCGCAAGTGGCCTGACGGTATCCTGCGGAAGTCGGCAGCGTGACGATCTGGCCCGGCAGTTGCCCTGCAGCGATACCGAGGAGCCGAACCGAGTGAGCGCGAGCGGTCCGGCCGCCGTCATCATCCTTGCGGCGGGCGAGGGCACCAGAATGCGGACCAGCACACCCAAGATGCTCAACGAGGTGTGCGGCGCGACCATGCTCGAGCACGTGGTCATGGCGGCCAGGGAACTGAGCCCGGCTCGGCTGATCCTGGTGGTCAGTGACCTCGACGGCCAGGTCGCCAGGTTCGCCAGGGCCGCCTTCGCCGACGCCGAGCTGGTGGTGCAGGAGCGCCGCGGCGGCACCGGGCACGCGGTGCGCACCGTGGTCGAGTCGCTCGGCGTGATTCACGGCACGGTCGTGGTCTGCTTCTCCGACACCCCGCTGATGCGCGGCAGCACCTTCGCGATGCTGGTCGCCGAGCACCAGGCGCAGGACGCCGCGGCCACGGTGCTCACCGTGCAGGCGCCGGATCCGACCGGCTATGGCCGGATCATCAGGGATCCCGCCGGTCAGGTCAGCGGGATCATCGAGCAAGCCGACGCGACGCCCGAGCAGCGCGCGATCACCGAGGTGAGTTCCGGCATGTTCGCCTTCGACGGCGACCTGCTCGCCGACGCCATCAAGCGGGTGCCGACCGCAAACGCGGCGGGCGAGGAGTACCTGACCGAGGTGCCCGCGATCCTGCATGCCGACGGGTACCGGGTGGGCACCGCCCGGTGCGACGACTACGACGAGGTGCAGGGCGTGAACAACCAGGTCCAGCTGGCGCAGGCCAGGCGGGTACTGAACGACCGCCTGCAGCACCGCTGGATGGCGACCGGCGTCACCATCGTGGATCCGGCCAGCACCTGGATCGACGTGGGCGTGACCCTCGAGTCCGGTGTCAGGATCGAGCCGACGACCCAGCTCGAGGGCAGCACGGCGGTGGCCGCCAACGCCACCATCGGCCCTGGCTGCCTGCTCAGGGACACCACCGTCGGAGCAGGCGCGACCGTACTGAAGTCGGTGTGCGAGGCCGCGGTGATCGAGGCCGGCGCCGTGGTCGGCCCGTTCGCGCACCTGACCCCCGGAGCCTTCGCCGCCAGCAGCGGCGGTTCTCAGCAAGCAGATCCCGACAAAGAGAGCTGACCGCAGTGACCGGCATTACCGCCTCCGGCGAAAAGAAGATGATGCTCTTCTCCGGGCGGGCTTTCCCCGAGCTCGGCGAGGAGATCGCGGACTGCCTCGGCATCGAGCCAGCCCCGACGACCGCGTATGACTTCGCCAACGGCGAGATCTTCGTCAGGTTCCTTGAGTCGGTGCGCGGCTGCGACGCGTTCGTGCTGCAGAGCCACACCGCGCCGATCAACCAGTGGATCATGGAGCAGCTGATCATGGTCGATGCGCTCAAGCGGGCATCGGCCAAGCGGATCACCGTGGTCGCGCCGTTCTTCGGCTATGCCAGGCAGGACAAGAAGAGCCGCGGCCGCGAGCCGATCTCGGCCAGGCTGATGGCCGACCTGTTCCGGACCGCGGGCGCCAACCGGCTGATGGCGGTTGACCTGCACACCGCGCAGAGCCAGGGCTTCTTCGACGGGCCGGTCGACCATCTGTTCGCGCTGCCCATCCTGGCCTCCTACCTGGAAGACAAGCTGGACGTCTCGCGGGTCACCGTGGTGGCGCCGGACGCCGGCCGGGTCAGGGTGTGCGAGCGGTGGACCGACAGGCTGGGCTGCCCGCTGGCCATCATCCACAAGCGCCGCGATCCAGACGTGGCCAACCAGGTCAAGGTCCTTGAGGTGGTCGGCCAGGTGGCCGGGCGGACCTGCATCGTGGTTGACGACATGATCGACACCGGCTCGACCATCGTGAACGCGGCGGAGACGCTGTTCGATCAGGGCGCTGACCAGGTCATCGTGACCGCCACGCACGGCGTGCTGTCCGGCCCCGCCGTCGACCTGCTGAAGAACTCGCGGGTCGGCGAGGTGATCGTGACCAACACGCTGCCGATCACCAACGAGAAGCTGTTCGACAAGCTCACCGTGCTGTCCATCGCGCCGCTGATCGCCCGTGCGATCAACGAGGTGTTCAGCGACGGCTCGGTCACCAGCCTCTTCGACGGCGCCAGCTGAGCCAGCCAGCGCCGCGACCGAGATCACCGCGTCTTTTCACCGATTCTGGTTGCCCGAATATCCGTTTCGCCCGGTACCTAACAGCCAGAATCGATGAAATGCTGAGTTGATCATGGTTGTCGGCTGGGTCTGCGCGCGGGGATTGCGAGTGTCAGGCTGCCGGACTTGAGAACCTGCGGGTTCGGCTAGACTTCTCTGCGATTCTGCGCCCTGACAAGGAGTACAGCCGTGCCTGAGGTAGCCATGAAGGCCGAGCCGCGGACCGAGTTCGGCAAGGGCCCTGCCCGCCGGACCCGCCGCGACGGCAAGGTCCCGGCGGTGCTGTACGGCCACCACACCGAGCCGCGGCACATCAGCCTGCCCGGCCACGAGGTGCTGCTCGCGCTGCGCACCGCGAACGTGCTGATCAGGCTCGAGGGACTGGCCGGCGGCGCGCAGCTCGCGCTGCCGAAGGCGGTGCAGCGCGACCCGATCATGGGCTACGTCGAGCACGTCGACCTGCTGCTGGTGCGCCGCGGCGAGAAGGTGACAGTGGACGTGCCGGTCACCGTCGTCGGCGAGGTGGCGCCCGACGGGCTGCTCGACCAGCAGCTGGTGCAGATCTCGATCGAGGCGGAAGCCACCGCCATCCCGCCGGGCATCGAGATCAACGTCGAGGGCATGGCGATCGGCGCCTCTGTGCACGCGGGCGACCTGCAGCTGCCGGCCGGCGTCACGCTGGACGAGGAGCCCGACGTGCTGGTGCTGCACGTGATCGCGGCGCCGACTGCCGAGCAGCTCGAGGCCGACCTTGGCGTGCCGGAGGCCGCCGAGGCCGAGGCCGGCGAGGCG
>JASHQL010000245.1 GCA_030039155.1 Streptosporangiaceae bacterium
CTGGTCTGCCAGCTGGCCAGGGCCAGCTCGAGCGCTGGCACCAGCCGGTCCACGTGCCAGCCGGTGGCTGCCGACAGGTTCACCCGCGGCGCCCAGCGCGCGCTGTGCAGCTGCCGGTCGATCTCACGCTCCAGGTAATGCCGGCGGTCCTCGTCGACCAGGTCCCACTTGTTGTACGCGATCACCAGCGCGCGGCCGGCCTCGATCACCATCGACACGATCCGCAGGTCCTGCTCGGCCAGCGGCTCGCTGGCGTCGATGAGCACGACCGCCACCTCGGCACGCTCGAGCGCGCGCTCGGTGCGCAGCGCGGCGAAGTAGTCGGCCCCCTGCGCCTCCCTGACCCGCCGCCTGATCCCCGCGGTGTCCACGAACCGCCAGGTGATGCCGCCAAGCTCGATCAGCTCGTCCACCGGGTCGCGGGTGGTGCCAGCCGCGGCGTCCACCAGCACCCGCTCGGTGCCGGCCAGCTTGTTCAGGAGGCTGGACTTGCCCACGTTGGGCCTGCCGATGAGCGCCACCCGCCGCGGCCCGCCTTCGACGCCGAGCCGCTCTGGGGGCGTTCCTGGCAGCGCGTCAAGCACCACGTCGAGCAGGTCACCGCTGCCGCGCCCGTGCAGCGCGCTGACCGGGACCGGCTCGCCAAGGCCAAGCGACCACAGCGAGTGCACCTCAAGCTCGGCCGGCGCGTCGTCCACCTTGTTCGCGGCGACCACGACCGGCTTGCGCGACCGCCGCAGCACCGCGGCGACAGCGGCGTCGGCGTCGGTGACGCCGACCGTCGCGTCCACCACGAACAGCACCGCGTCCGCGGCGTCCACCGCGACCCTGGCCTGTGCCGCGACCCTGGCCGCGAGCTCCTGCGAGCCCTCCACGCCGGGGTCCCAGCCGCCGGTGTCGACCAGCGTGAACGCGCGCCCGCGCCAGGTCGCGTCATAGCTGACCCGGTCCCTGGTCACGCCTGGGGTGTCCTCGACCACCGCCTGCCTGCTGCCGAGGATCCGGTTGACCAGCGTCGACTTGCCGACGTTCGGGCGGCCGACGACGGCGAGCACCGGCGCGGCCGGATCACCGCCGGCCCAGTCGCCGGGTTCAGCGCCGTCGGCGCCCCGATCGCCGCCTGCGGTTCCCTCTTCGGAGGGGAACGTGTCACCTGCCATGCGACACCGCGCCCGCCGCCGCGGCTAGCCCTTCGATAACTGCAACCACTTCATCGAGGCTCAGTCCCGTGGTGTCGATCGGCACCGCGTCGGCTGCCATCGCCGACTGCGCCGCATCACGCTGGTCCCTGACCGCCTGCTCGGTCCTGGTGGTGGCGACCGTTGCCGCCGGGTCGCCGGTCAGCTGTGCGCTGCGCCTGGTGGCTCGCTCTGCTTCGCTGGCCGTCAGGTACACCTTCACCGGCGCGGACGGCGCGACCACCGTGCCGATGTCCCGGCCCTCTGCCACGATGCCGGGGCCGTGCTCGGCCGCGTCGGCGATGATCTGCCGCTGCATGCCGATGAGGTGATCGCGGACCGGCTGCAGCGCGGCCACGAAGCTCACCGCGTTGGAGACCTCGCGCTCCCTGATCGGCCCGGCGACATCAGCGCCGCCCACCTGGATCTGCGGGCTGGCCGGATCGGTGCCGATCTCGATCTGCGCGCCCGCGAACTGCGCGAGCACCTGGCCGGGCACCCTGACATCGACGCCGCGCTGCAGCAGCCACCAGGTGACCGCGCGGTACATCGCGCCGGTGTCCAGGTAACGCAGCCGCAGTGCGCTCGCCACCGCCCTGGCCGCGCTGGACTTCCCCGAGCCGGCCGGGCCGTCCACCGCGATCACCAGGCCGGGGCTGCCCGGACCGGCCGGCGGCCTGGGCACGCCGTTGTGGCTGCTTCCTGCCGAGTTCACGAAGGCGATGTTACCGGCGGACCGGCCAGCCTCCGGCCGCCAGCACGCCGGTAACGGCGTCGACCGATTCCGGCCGTACCCAAAGCTCGGCGACGCCGACCGGCAGGCCTGGCGAGTGCTCGATGTCCACGTCCTCGATGTTGACGCCCGCCGCGCCGACGACCTGGAACAGCCTGGCCAGCTCTCCTGGCCGGTCCGGGATCACCACCTGCACCATCGCGTACTCAGGCGCAGGCCCGCCGCGCTTGCCTGGCAGCCGGCCGACGCCCGCCCTGCCGCGCTCGAGCAGGTCGGTCAGCACCTTGCGGGCGTCGTCGTTGCCGCCAGCCAGCACGCCGAGCCCGGCGGCAGCCGCGTCAAGCTCGCGCGCGACCTCGGCGAGCAGCTCGCCGACCGGCCCGGCGTTCGCGGAAAGGATCTGCGCCCACATGTCGGGGCTGCCCGCCGCGATCCTGGTCACGTCGCGGATGCCCTGGCCGGCAAGCTGCAGCGCCTCCGGCGGCGCGTGCTCCAGCCCGGCCGCGACCGCGGCGGCCACCAGGTGCGGCACGTGCGAGACCAATGCCACGTACCGGTCATGATCGGCCGCGCTGAGCAGCACCGGCTGGCCGCCGCACGCCTGCGCCAGCGCGGCCACCGCGGTGACCGCAGCTGCCGAGTTCTCCTCCACCGGGCAGATCACCCACGGGCGGCCGAGGAACAGGTCGGCTCTGGCCGCGGCCGGGCCAGACCGCTCCCGGCCGGACAGCGGATGGCCAGGCACGAAGCTGGTCAGGTCGCAGCCGAGCGCGCGGGCCGCGGCCAGCGGCAGCTGCTTGACGCTTGCCACGTCGGTGTAGCAGCGCGCCACGCCGCGCTGCTGGGCCGCGGCCAGCTCAGGCGCGACCGCTGCGGGCGGCATCGCGAGCACCGCGATGTCGGCAGGCCCGCCGGCCTGGCCCGCGGCGCGCACCGACTCCCCCGCGCCCATGTCGGCGGCGAGCTGTTCGGCAGCCGGATCGGCGTCCGACAGCCAGACCTGCGTGCCCACGGCCCGCAGCGCCAGCGCCACCGAGGTGCCGATCAGCCCGGCGCCGACCACTACCGCTGAGCCAGGTCCGGAAGCTGTCACTGCGCGATGTCCTGCCGCAGCGCGGCCGCGCCGCCGAGGTAGACGTGCTGCAGCTGCGCCCTGGCCAGGTCGGTCTCGATGTGCATGAGCAGCCTGACCACCCGCGGCATCGAGCCAGGCACGCTGATCTCCGTGCAGCACAGCAGCGGCACTTCCTGGAAGCCGAGCTTGCGCGCGGCCAGCGCCGGGAACTCCGCGTTCAGGTCGCCGGTCGCGGTGAACACCACGCTGATCACGTCGTCCGGGGTCAGCCGGTTCCTGTCCATGACCTCGGTCACCAGCTCAGCGGTGCGCGCCAGGATGGCGGCACGCTCGTTGCCGTCCACCTGTACCGCACCTCGCAATGCCCTGACCGCCACTCCGTCTCCTTCCGCTGGCTGCTCGCAGCCAGTCACATGCCGACCGCCGCGTACAGCTCGCCGACTTCCCTGACCGACAGGTCCCTGGTCGCGCCCGGTTTCAGCGAGCCGAGCGTGATCGGGCCGACCTGGGTGCGCACCAGCCGGCTCACCGGGTGCCCCGCCTCGGCCAGCATCCGCTTCACGATGTGCTTGCGCCCCTCGTGCAGGGTGATCTCCACCAGCGCGCGCGAGCCTGCGGTCTCCACCACGCGGAACTTGTCCGCGGTCGCCACGCCGTCGTCAAGCTCGATGCCGGTCATCAGCTGCCTGCCCAGATCGCGGCGCACCGGTCCGGTCACGTCGGCCAGGTAGGTCTTGGGCACGCCGTACCGCGGGTGGGTCAGCCGGTGCGCCAGCTCGCCGTCGTTGGTGAGCAACATCAGGCCCTCGGTGTCGTAGTCGAGCCTGCCGACATGAAACAGCCGCTCAGCCCGGTCGCCGAGCAGGTCGGCCATGGTCTGCCTGCCGTGACTGTCGGACATCGTGGTGAGCACCCCGGCCGGCTTGTTCAGCGCCAGGTAGACCAGGTCCTCGCGCGCCGGGATCCGCTTGCCGTCGACCCTGATCACCTGATGCTGCGGGTCGACCCTGGCACCGAACCTGCGCACGACCTCGCCGTCGACCTCCACCCGGCCGGCGCCGATCAGCTCCTCGCAGTGCCGCCGGCTGCCGACCCCGGCCGCGGCGAGCACCTTCTGCAGCCGCACGCCGCCAGGCACGTCGACCAGCGAGTCACGCTCGTCGGCAGGCCACGCCTCGTCCGGATCCGGCTCCGGCTGACGCCTAGGACCGGTCGTGCTGCTCATGCCCGATATCCAGCTCGTCATCGAGGTGCTCAGGGAGGAACGGCGCGAGATCCGGCAGGTCAGCAAGCCCGGCCAGGCCGAGCCGCTCCAGGAAGTACCCGGTGGTGCTGAACAGGATCGCCCCGGTGTCCTGGTCGGTGCCTGATTCCTCGATCAGCCCGCGCAGCATCAGGGTCCGCATCACGCCGTCGCAGTTCACCCCGCGGACCGCCGACACCCTGGCCCGGCTGACCGGCTGCCGGTAGGCGACCACCGCGAGCGTCTCGAGCGCGGCCTGGGTCAGCCTGACCTCCTGCCCGTCGGTGACGAACCGTTCCACCGCCGCCGCGCACTCGGCCCTGGTGTAGTACCGCCAGCCGCCAGCCACCTCCCTGAGGTCGAAGCCGCGCTGCTGCTCGGTGTAGCCGGCCGCCAGGTCCCGCAGCGCGGCGCCGACCTCCTCGGCGGTGCAGTCGAGCGCCTCAGCCAGCAGCTGCTCCGCGACCGGCTCGTCGGCCACCAGCAGGATCGCCTCAAGGTTCGCCTGCAGGCCGAGGTCGCGGGTGCCTGGCCGCTGCACCTCGGGCTCGGCCAGCGCCGGCCTTGCCGGCGCCTGGTCGTCGGAGCGCCACGATCCGTTCTGCATGCCTAGTCTTCTTCTTCGTCGATGTCCGCGGCCTGCTCGACCGCTGCCGGTGCCTGCGTCGTGTCCGCCGGATCGGCCCAGGTCACGTACAGGTCGGCCAGCGGGGCAAGCTGGTCAACCGAGATCCGGCCGTCCCGGTACAGGTCAAGCACCGCCAGGAACCTGGCCACCACCTCGTAGGTGCCAGCGCAGTCGGCCACAAGCTGCCGGAAGGTCGCCCTGCGCAGCGTGCGCAGCCGGGTTGCCAGTATCTCAGCCTGCTCCCTGACGCTGGTCCGCGGGACGTGCAGGTGCTCGACCGAGACGGTCGGCAGCCGCCGCGGCGTCAGCACCCTGGCCGCGATCGCGGCGAACTCCACCGGCCCCAGGCCGACCAGCACCTCCGGCAGCAGGCTGGCGAACCTGGGCTCCATCGGCACCCGGCGCGGGTACCGGCGGCCCTCGATGGCCAGGTGCCCGGCCAGCACCGCGGCGACCTCCTTGTACGCGCGGTACTGCAGCAGCCGGGCGAACAGCAGGTCCCTGGCCTCGAGCAGGGCCAGGTCCTCCTCGTCGTCGACTTCGCCGGCCGGCAGCAGCCGCGCCGCCTTCAGGTCGAGCAGGGTTGCCGCCACCACCAGGAAATAGCTGGCCTGGTCGAGGTCCCAGCCGCCGGCCAGCGCGCCGATATGCGCGATGAACTCGTCGGTCACCTGAGACAGCGCGATCTCGGTGATGTCCAGCTTGTGCTTGGAGATCAGCGCGAGCAGCAGGTCGAACGGCCCCTCGAAGACGTCGAGGTGCACCTCGAAACCGGCGGCGGCGCCGTCCTGGGGGGAAGACCGCCCTGGATCCCCCCGCTCAGTCGCGGCTGGGTCGCCCGTTGTCATGATCGTCATTGGCCTTTTCCGCTGCTCCCCGTCACCGCAGGGTACCCGCGGCGGTCCTCATGACTCTTCCCGCAGCCGCCTGACGATCAGGCTGGCCTCGCCGGCCGCGTCCAGGTCGGCAAGCAGCACAGCGACCGCTTCCCTGACGATCCGGCCCCGGTCCACCGAGATCCCGTAGCCGCGCAGCGCCAGCCTGGCACGCTCGAGTTCAAGCAGCTCGGCACCGGACAAGTAGACGGTGATCTTCTGTGAGTGGGTTTCCCGGCCGCTTGCCTGCCGCTGGAACTCCGGCGCCGGGCCGCGGGATGTCGGACGGAGAAGCTCTGCGACTCCTGGCAGGCTTACCCGGCGTGAGCGGGACCCGCGAGGGCGCCCTGACGCCACCGGTACAGGACCTCCTTGGCGAGCTCACGGTAGGAGTTCGCGCCGTTGCAGCTCGGGTCGAAGCGGGTAATCGGCTCGCCGGCCACCGTCGCGTCAGGGAATCGCACCGTCCTAGAGATCACCGTGTGGAACACCTTGTCGCCGAAACCGTCGACGACCCCGGCCAGCACCTCGCGGGTGTGCAGCGTCCGCGAGTCGTACATGGTCGCGAGCAGCCCGTCGATGCTGAGCTTCGGGCTGAGCCTGGTGGACACCTTGTCGATGGTCTCCATCAGCAGCGCCACGCCCCTGAGCGCGAAGTACTCGCACTCGAGCGGGACCAGCACGCCATCGGCGCAGGCCAGCGCGTTCACGGTGAGCAGGCCGAGGGACGGCTGGCAGTCGATCAGCACGATGTCATAGTCGCTGAGCACCGGCTGCAGCACCCGGCCGAGCACGAACTCGCGGCCCACCTCGTGCACGAGCTGCACCTCGGCACCGGACAGGTCGATGTTGCTCGGCAGCAGGTCCATGCCGTCGACCCTGGTCTTGATCACCACGTCGGGCGCGGTCAGCCCGCGCTCCATCAGCAGGTTGTAGACCGTCGCGTCCAGCTCGTGCGGCTGGATGCCCAGGCCCACCGACAGCGCGCCCTGCGGGTCGAAGTCGACCAGCAGCACCCGCCTGCCGCGCTCGGCCAGCGCGGCACCGAGATTGATCGTGGTCGTGGTCTTGCCGACGCCGCCCTTCTGGTTGCACACCGCCACGATCCGCGCCGGGCCATGCACCAGCAGCGGCTCTGGCTCGGGGAAAACCGGCATTGGCCGACCAGTGGGACCGACCAAGCCGGGCTCGGCCACCAGTGTCTGGGACGCTGCCACAGCTACCGCACCTCCCACGCTGCGCGCGCAGAAACGCGCTCGCTACGTCCGGACCCTAGGGCCAGCCGCGTGCCGCGGCAAGCCGACTCACCGTTTGCGGGCAAATGCGGTGCGGGGCGGCTCTGCCGCCGCCGCGGGCTGCTCGCTCGCCGTGCCGACCGCCGCGGTGCTGGCCAGCGGGGCCGACCGCGCTGCCTCGCTGGCTGGCGTTTCGGCCGTCCTGCGCACACCCTGGCGGAGCAGCAGGCACGCGGCCGAGCCGGCCAGCAGCAGCGCCACCGAGATGGCCAGCGTCGGGCGCATGGCAGCCAGGTAGCCGTGCACGAACACGTCGTGGACGAGCAGCTGCAGCCGGGCTGCCAGCGCGGCCGGCAGGCCGGCCG
>JASHQL010000029.1 GCA_030039155.1 Streptosporangiaceae bacterium
GCCACGGCCATGACATTCAGGCGTTCCGCTCGCTGCGGCGCAGCCGTCTTGGCACGCCGAGACTCCGGCCAGGCTGGTCAAGACGCGGCGACGCCTGGGTCGGCGGCACCCGGCACGGCGGGCGCCCGGTGCTCGGCGTGCGCCCGGCGGCCCGGCCGAAGTTCCGCGCCAACCGGGCCGGCCGGACGCGCGAGCGGTCAAGGAAGCAACCGAAGTTCAGCCGCGGCAGGCGGTCGGTGGTCACGCTGGTCACCGGCTGGCTCGGGGCGGCCGGAAGAGGGACGGGGGGAGCCGCATGATTCCGGCGTCTCGGTGGCGGCTGGCCGGGCTGTACCTGGTGGTGGCGGCGCTGCTGCTGGTACTCGGCGGCCGGCTGTGGACGCTGCAGGTGACCGACCACGCCCATTACGTCTCGCTGGCGACCCAGGACCGGATCCGGGACGTGGTGCAGCCGTCGGTGCGCGGGGAGATCGTCGCCGACAACGGCCAGCCGCTGGTCGACGAGCGGTCCACGCTGGAGATCACCGTCAACATGTCGGTGGTATCCCAGCAGCCTGGCGGCGGCACGGCCGAGCTGGACCGGCTGGCGGCGCTGCTGCGGATCAAGGACAAGACCTTGCAGGACGAGGTCAGGGTCTGCACGGTCGGCGTGCAGCAGCCGTGCTGGACCGGCTCGCCGTACCAGCCGATCCCGGTCGACCAGCACGTCTCCTACAAGCTGGCGCTGCAGGTCAAGGAGGACCAGAGCCAGTTCCCTGGGGTGACCGCCGGCGTGCAGCCGGTGGTGCACTACCCGGAGCCCACCGGCTACGACCTGGCCCAGGTGCTCGGCTACCTGCAGCCGATCACCGCGCAGGAGACCAAGCAGCTGCACGTGCCGGTCACCGGATTCTCCGGCGAGGACCTGGTCGGCCAGGCAGGCCTAGAGGCGGAGTACGACGCCGAGCTGCGCGGCCAGCCCGGCATCGACGAGGTACAGGTCAACGCGGCCGGCCAGGTGATCAGCACGATCAAGGACGTCAAGCCGGAGGCCGGCGATGACCTGGTCACCAGCATCAACCCGGCGGTCCAGGAGGCCACCGAGACCGCGCTGACGAACGCCATCCACACCACCGAGGCCGAGGGCAACTACAAGGCGACAAGCGGCGCGGCCGTGGTGATGACCACCAAGGGCCGGGTGGTGGCCATGGCCAGCTATCCGAGCTACAACCCGAGCGTCTGGTCCGGCGGCATCTCGGCGAAGGAATTCCGCAAGCTGTTCGGCCCCGCGCATGGCGAGCCGATCCTGGAACGGGCCACCCAGGGTGCGTACCACCCTGGCTCGACCTGGAAGGTGACCACCACGACCGCGGCGGTCAGGGCCGGCTACTCGCTGTATGCCGACTACGACTGCCCCGGTTCGGTCGATGTCGACGGCCACGTCTTCAACAACGACTTCGGCAACGGCGGCGAGATGTCGCTGCACGAGGCGCTCGTGCTGTCCTGCGACACGGTGTTCTACAACTTCGGCTGGTGGATCTGGCAGAAGAACGGCCGCAGGTACGACACGGTCACCAGCCCGCATTTCCCGGTCCAGGAGATGCAGAAGATCGAGCTTGACTGGGGGTTCGGCAAGGACACCGGCGTCGACCTGCCTGGCGAGAGCGCCGGCACCATCCCGACCAGGGAGTGGCTGTACTACTTCTGGAAGGACAACGCGCACCGCGGCGAGGACTGGTGCAAGTACGGCAGGGCGGACGGCAGCTACGTGCAGCAGATCGAGTACGACGACTGCACGACCGGCAACGTCTGGGAGCCTGGCCAGGCGGTCATCTCCGCCATCGGCCAGGGCTACGTGGCGGTGACGCCGCTGCAGCTGGCGCGGGCGTACGCGGCGCTGGCCAACGGCGGCACGCTGTACTCGCCGAGGATCGGCGAGGCGCTGATCAGCCCGAGCGGCAAGGTGGTCAAGCGGATCAAGCCGCCGGTGGTCGGTCACCTGCCCGCCTCGAAGGCCACGCTTGCCTACATCCGCAGCGCGCTGCAGGGCGTGGTGACCTCGGGCACCGCCGCCTCGGCGTTCGGCGGCTTTCCGCTGAACAAGGTCTGCGTGGCGGGCAAGACCGGTACCGCCCAGGTGGCAGGCAACCTGGCGACCTCGGTGTTCGCCTCGTACGCGCCGTGCGACCACCCGAAGTACGTGATCGTCATGATGATCCCGAACTCGGGCTACGGCGCCGACGTGTCCGCGCCTGCGATCAGGAAGATCTGGGATGCGATCTACGGGCTTGAGGGGGCCAAGGCGGCACTGCCCGGCGGTCAGCTGCCGGCCCTGCCGCACATGAACTCGGCCGGCCAGATCGTCACCGACACCCAGACCCAGCAGGGCACCGGCAAGCATTCCCACCGGCGGCACCCATGACCGCGCGGCGCGATCAGGGCTGGCTGCGCCGCGGCCAGCCTGCGCTCGCGATCGGCTACCGCAACCTCGAGCCGGTCAGGCCGGGCGGGCAGAGCGGGCCTGGGCCCGGCGGGTTCAACCGCGGCCTGGCCGGCTACCAGTCAAGGCGCGGCCGGCTCGGCGGCCTGCTGCGACGGGCAGTCGCCAAGCGCTCGCCGCTGCGCAGCCTGGACTGGATCCTGCTGCTCACCGTGCTGGTGATCAGCCTGATCGGCACCGTGCTTGTCTATGCGGCCACCGAGCCGTCGCTGCGGCAGGCCGGCGAGAACCCGCACACCTACCTGATCAAGCAGCTGCTGAACATCGCGATCGGCCTGGTGCTGATGCTGGGCGTGAGCCTGCTCGACTACCGGCAGCTGCGCCTGTACGCGCCGTTCGTGCTGGTGCTTTCCTGTCTCGGCCTGCTCGCGGTGCTCAGCCCGCTCGGCACCATCGTGAACGGCGCCAGGTCCTGGATCTCGCTGCCCGGCGGCTTCCAGATCGAGCCGTCGGAGTATGCCAAGATCGCGGTGATCCTGCTGGCTGCCGCCCTGCTCAGCGATCTTCGCCAGGGCGAGACCAGGCCCGGGCTGCGCGCGGTGCTGCTGACGCTCGCGGTCGCCGCGGTACCGCTGGCGCTGATCGTGGCCGAGCCAGACCTGGGCGTGACCGTGCTGATGGTCGCGCTGATCGCCGGGATGATCACGCTCTCCGGGGTGCGGTGGACCTGGCTCGCCGGCCTGGCCGGCATCACCGTGCTGCTCGGCTTCGCCGTGGTCAAGCTGCACCTGCTGAAGTCCTATCAGATCAGCAGGTTCACCTCGTTCCTGCACCCGTCGGAGAATCCGCGCGGCACCGGCTACAGCGCTCACCAGTCCGCGATCTCGATCGGCAGCGGCGGGATGCACGGTCAGGGCCTGTTCCACGGCCAGCTGGTGGCCGGCGGCTTCGTGCCAGAGCAGCACACCGACTTCATCTTCTCGGTGGCCGGCGAGGAGCTCGGCTTCGTCGGCTGCATGGTGATCATCGGGCTGCTCGCGCTGGTGCTGCTGCGGGCGATCAGGATCGCCGCCAAGGCCGACGACCAATTCGGCATGCTGGTCGCAGCGGGCATCGCGATCTGGTTCGCGGTCCAGTCGTTCATCAACATCGGCATGACGATGGGCATCATGCCGGTCACCGGCCTGCCGCTGCCGTTCTTGTCATACGGCGGGTCGGCCATGTTCGCCGACATGATCGCGATCGGCGCGCTGCAGGTGGTGCACCGGCACCGGACCGTGTTCAGCTGAGCATCCCGGTATCGGCCGGTCGGTGACGTGCTGACCGGGTTAGATTGCTGCAGTGACGGAGGCGCTGGCGGATCGGCCGGGCAGCCAGGCGGCCAGCCGGCTGGGCCTTGAGCGGCTCGGCGAGCAGGCCGTGGTGGTGGGCGCGACCGGCGCGATCGGCTCGGCCGTGGTGCGCAGGCTGACCTGGCGCGGCCTCGGTGTGGTGGCGGTGGCGCGCAGCGCCGCCGGGCTTGCCGAGCTGGCGGCCGGCGGCGGGCAGGTGGTCTGCTGTCAGGCCGACATCGGCAGCAACGACTCCATCGAGGCGATCGAGAGCTGCCTGACCGGCCGGGTCAGGATGGCCGTGTTCGCGGCGGCCCCGGCGGCGCAGGACGCGGCGCAACCGGGCCGCGACGGCGCCCTCGCCGCGGAATCCGACCTGCGGCTCGGCGGGCTGCTCCGGCTGCTGCACGCGGTGCGGGACCGGCTCGGCCCAGGCTCCAGGCTCATCACCTTCGCGGATCAGCCGGCCAGCGCGCCAGGCCCGCGGCATGCCGCGCAGCAGGCCGGGTCGTCGGCTGGCACCGCCAATGGCGAGGTGCTCGACCTGATGCGCCAGCTCGGCGTGCTGTACGGCCCGCGCGGCATCACCACCCACACGCTGTGCCCAGGGCTTGCCGACACGCCAAGGCTGCGCCGGATCGCCGCGGCCGTCGCCGCCGAGCGCGGCGTCGATGTCGGCGAGGTCTGGCAGGAATACCAGGCGCGGACGCCGCTCGGCCGGCTGCCGACCGCCGACGAGATCGCCTGGGCGGTCGAGGTGCTGCTCGACCCGGAGGCCGACCTGATGCACGGCAGCGTCCTCTACCTCGACGCCGGCACCGGGAGCGCCGGCAGCCGCTAGCCCATCGACTTGGCGCCGTCCAGCGACTCCCTGATGATGTCCGCGTGCCCGGCGTGCTGCGACGTCTCGTGGATCAGGTGCAGCAGCACCCGGCGGGCCGACCACTTGGCGCCCGGCTGGAACCACGGTGCCTCGGGCAGCGGCTGTGCCGCGTCCAGGTCGGGCAGCCCTGACACCACCCGCTCGGTCTCGGTCGCCACCTGCTCGTACCCGGCCAGCAGGGCCTCGACGGTCTCACCGGGCAGCATCCGGTGCGCTTCGGCCCAGACGGCCGCGCTGGCCGGGTCCCAGGCCATCACCGAAGGGCCGTTGAGAATGAACTTGATCCACTGCCGCTCGGTCACCGCGACGTGCTTGATTAGGCCGCCGAGGCAGAGCTCGCTGACGGTGGTCCGCCGTGCCGCCTGCTCGTCGGTCAGGTCGCGCAGCGTATAGCGGAGGAAGTGGCGGCACCTGGCCAGCGATTCCAGCAGGTCAGCACGCTCGCCATCGGACTCAGCCATGAACCATCCGCCCTTCGCACGTCGGTGATCGCGGTGATTGACCGCGATCCCCACGCTACGGCCAGGGTCTGACAGTCAGCGCTGGTCAGAGGGCGCCGGTGGCGGCCAGGTCGCGCTCTTGGGCGAGCCTGAGCGCGACGTCGATGATCATGTCTTCCTGGCCGCCCACGTAGCCGAGCTCGCCGCAGCGCTGCAGGATCTCGTGCGCGGGCACGCCGTACCGCTCCGCGGCGCGCTCGGCGTGCAGCAGGAAGCTGCTGTACACCCCGGCCCAGCCCTGCACGATCGCGGCGCGGTCCATCTTCGGCCAGCGCGGCAGGAACGGCCTGACCACCTCCTCGGCGGCGGCAAGCACGCCGCCGACGTCGAGGCCGGTGTGCACGCCAAGGTGGTCGAAGGTCGCCGCGAGCACCTCGGTCGGGGAGTTGCCGGCGCCCGCGCCGAGCGCGCACAGCGCGCCGTCCACCTGCCGGGCGCCGTGCTGGAAGGCGAGCACCGAGTTGGCCACGCCGAGGGACAGGTTCTGGTGACCGTGGAAGCCCACCTCGGCCTGCGCCCCGATCTCGGCGACCATCGCCTGCACCCGCTGCTGCGCGTCGCCGAGCACCAGCGCGCCGGCCGAGTCCACGCAGTACACGCACTGCGCGCCGGCGTCCACCATGATCCGGGCCTGCCTGGCCAGCTCGGCCGGCGAGGTCTTGTGCGCCATCATCAGGAACCCGACGGTCTCCATGCCGAGGTCGCGGGCCAGCCCGAAGTGCTGCACCGACACGTCGGCCTCGGTGCAGTGGGTGGCGACCCTGGCCACCGAGGCGCCGGCCTCGCGCGCGCCGCGCAGGTCGTCCTTGGTGCCGATGCCGGGCACCAGCAGCACGGCGATCTGCGCTGTGCTGGCCTCCTGCACGCCGGCCGCGATCAGCTTGATCTCGTCCTCGCGGGAGAACCCGTAGTTGAACGAGGACCCGCCAAGGCCGTCGCCGTGCGTCACCTCGATCACCTGCAGGCCGGCCGCGTCGAGTGCGTGCACGGTCGCGCGGACCTGCTCCTCGGTGAACTGGTGCGCCATCGCGTGGCTGCCGTCGCGCAGCGTCGTGTCGGTGATGCGCAGCTGGACTGGGTCGGTGACGCGGAGCTGCACTGGCTGGGTCATGCCGTCACCGCCTCGGCCCGGCGGCGGGCGATCAGCTCGCC
>JASHQL010000246.1 GCA_030039155.1 Streptosporangiaceae bacterium
ACCCCGATCACCGGCCCGGCCACGCCGTTGTCGGCCAGGCACGCGGCAATGTGCGCGTGGTGATGCTGTACGCCGACCAGTTCCACGTCGGGCAGGTCGGCCGCGTACTTGGTGGACAGGTAGTCGGGGTGCAGGTCGTGCGCGACGACTTGCGGGTCGATGTCGAACAGCCGCCTGAAGTGCTCGATGCCGGCGGCGAAGGAGCTGAGTGTCTCGGCGTTCTCCAGGTCGCCGATGTGCTGCGACAAGAATGCCCGGTGGCCGCTGGCCAGGCAGAAGGTGTTCTTCAGCTCGGCGCCACAGCCGAGCACCGGCCGCGGCGCCGGGCTGGCGAGCCGGACCGGCTCCGGCACGTAGCCGCGTGACCTGCGCAGCACCGACTCGCGGCCGCGCAGCGCGCGCACCACCGAGTCGTCGGTCCTGATGTGAATGCCGCGGTCGTGCAGCAGGAACGCGTCGGCCAGGCCGGCCAGCCTGGCCAGCGCATCGTCGTCCGCATAGGCGATCGGCTCGTCGGAGACGTTGCCGCTGGTCAGCACGATCGGCTCGGCAACCTCGCGGAGCAGCAGCACGTGCAGCGGGGTGTACGGCAGCATCAGGCCGAGCTGCCTGTTGCCCGGTGCTACCGATGGCGCGACCCGCGCCGCATGTTCGCCGTCCAGCCTGGGCAGCAGCACGATCGGCCGGCGGCTGCTGGTCAGCAGTTGCTCCTCGGCCGCGGTCACCGCGCAGAGCTGCCTGGCCGCCGCCAGGTCGCTCACCATCAGCGCGAACGGCTTATCCTCGCGGTGCTTGCGCGCGCGCAGCGCGCCCGCCGCGCCCTCGTTCCCGGCCAGAACCGCCAGGTGATATCCGCCGATGCCCTTGACGGCGAGCACCCGCCCGGCGCGCAGCAGCGCCGCTGTTGCCTCGATCGCGGCCTGGTGCCCGGCCAGCTCGGCGCCGGCCCCGTCGACCAGCCGCAGCGTTGGCCCGCAGGCCTGGCAGCAGACCGGCTGGGCGTGAAACCGGCGGCTCGCCGGGTCGTGGTACTCGGCTGCGCAGTCCGCGCACATGGCGAAGTCGCGCATGGTGGTGAGCGGCCTGTCGTACGGCACGCCGGTCACGATGGTGAACCTCGGGCCGCAGTTCGTGCAGTTGATGAACGGGTAGCCGAACCTGCGGTCGGCCGGGTCGGCAAGCTCGCGCAGGCAGTCCGCGCAGCTGGCGCTGTCCGCGGACACCAGCGTGCTGACCCGGCCGCCAGGCTTGCTCGCCGCGATCTCGAACTCGGCCGAGCCGGTCGGGCGCAGCTCCGCGGTGGTCACCCGCTCCACCCTGGCCAGCGGCGGCGCCTGCTGTGCCAGCAGCGTGAGGAACCGCTGCACGGCCTCCGGCGGGCCCTCGACCTCGGCGAAGACACCGTCGACGTCATTGCCGACGTGACCGCCGAGGCCGAGGCTGGTGGCCAGGGAGTAGACGAACGGGCGGAAGCCCACACCCTGCACGATGCCCTGCACCCTGACCGCGGTCCTGACCCGGTCGCTCACCCTTCCAGTGTGACCGGACTTGCCGCGGCCTGCAGGAAACTGCACGCCGGCCGTCACCCAGCCGGGCTGGCCGCCTTGCTGCCGCGCGAGCCGGGTACCGCGGCCAGCAGCATGTCGCCGGACGCGATCACCGGGTCGTCGCCGATGCCCAGCGAGAGCACGCCGTCGTGCACCAGCCCGAGGATCAGCTCTGAGCGCTCGCTGCGGATCGCGCTGAGCGGCCTGCCGACGGCGGCGGACGACGGCGCGACCTCGGCCAGCCGGTGCGTTTCTGATTCCACGAGCTGGCTGACGACGTCACCGGCGTGCGGCGCTTCCAGGCTCATGGCCAGCGTCCTGGCCAGCAGCTCGTCCGCGGACACCGTCTGCTGGACGCCGAGCTCCCGCAGCGCCTCCCTGGCTGATGGCGACCTGACCAGCGCGCTGATCGGCAGCTGCGGCGCGCGCTTGCGCAGCAGCACGGTGCTCACCAGCACGTCGCCATCGTTGGCGCCGACCACCAGGGCCTGCTCTGCGCCCTCTGGCTTTGCCGCGGCGATGGCCGCCGGCTCGGTCGGGTCACCGCGCACCACGTGCACATGGTCCGGCATGGTCGCCGGATCGACATCGGCGGCCAGCACGACCGGGATGTGCTCCTTGGCGAGCTCGGCCACGATCGCGTGCACCATCGGGCCCGAGCCGACCACCAGCCGGTAGGAACCCTCGGGAAGTCGGTCGTGCATGGCCAGGATCCTCCGCACTCCGGCCGCTACCACGCCGCCGGTCAGCAAGGCGAAGACCGAGGCGAGCAGCGGGATCGTGGTGAGCATGGTCAGCGAGGCGATCAGACGGCCGATACCGTTCTTCGGCGTAACGTCGCCGTACCCGACGGTTGTCGCCGTGGTAATCGCCCAGTACAGCCCGGTGCTGAACGGCAGCCCGCCGGGGTAGACGGCAGCGAACGCCCCGCCGCCCGCCAGCACGCACGCCAAGGCGGCCGCCAGCAGCATGGCGATGTTCTTGCGGTGCTGGCCGCCCTTCAGCACGCGCAGCAGCAGCCCGATCACCCGTCCAATGGTGCCGTACCCGGCCGGCCGGGAGGCAGCCGGGCCGCCTGGCGGCTGACAGACTGAGCGGGTGGCTGCCGGTCAGCATGCAAGCTCGCCCGCTCCGGACGCCGAGCCGGCCGCGGACGCCCAGCCGGCCGCGGACGCCGAGGCGGCCGCGGTCACCGCCTTCTGGCGATCGCTCGGCCTGCCCGGCCTGATCGACGTGCACACCCACTTCATGCCGGCCAACGTGCTCAGCAAGGTGTGGGCGCACCTTGAGGCGGCGGGCACCGCGGCCGGCCGGGCATGGCCGATCGTGTACCGGCTGCCGGAGGACGAGCGAGTCGCCGTGCTGCGGTCGTTCGGCGTGCGGAAGTTCGGCGCCCTGCTGTACCCGCACAAGCCTGGCATGGCGGCCTGGCTCAACTCCTGGGCGGCGGAGTTCGCCGCGCGAACGCCCGATGCGGTGCACACCGCGACGTTCTTCGCCGAGCCGACCGCGGCCGGGTACGTCACCGAGGCGATCGAGGCCGGCGCCCGGCTGTTCAAGGCGCATGTGCAGGTCGGCGGCTACGATCCGGGCGACCGGCTGCTCGACCAGGTCTGGGGGACGCTGGCCGATGCCAGGCTGCCGGTGGTCGTGCACTGCGGCTCGGGCCCGATGCCCGGCAGGTACACGGGCCCAGGCCCGTTCGCCGAGGTGATGGCCAGGCACCCGCGGCTCATCCCGGTCATCGCGCACCTCGGCCTGCCTGAGTACCGGCAGTTCCTGGACCTGGCCGACCGGTACGAGGGCGTCCACCTCGACACCACGATGGTGTTCACCGACTTCATGGAGTACCGGTCGCCGTTCCCGGCCGCGCTCCGGCCACGGCTGCTGGCGGCGGCCGACCGGATCCTGCTCGGCTCCGATTACCCGAACCTGCCGTACCGGTACCAGCATCAGCTTGACTCGCTGGCCAGGCTCGACCTTGGCGACGACTGGCTGCGCGCCGTCTGCTACCGGAACACCGCACGGCTGCTCGGCGAGCCCGCTACCTGAGCCCGGCGAACAGGTCGTCTTCCGGCACCGCCGCCCCGGTGCTGTCGGCGACCCGCACGAAGCTCTCGTAGCCGAACGCCTCGGTGGCGATGTCGGGCGGAATCTTGGCGAACCAGGACTCCTGGATCTGGCTGGCGTGCGCGAACAGCGCCTCCCGCTTGCGGGCGAGCACCGCGGTGATGTTCACCGTGGTGGTGATCCGCTGCTCGGCCTCGGCCATCTGCTGCCGCTGCTCATCGGTGATCTCGCCGCGGTCGGGCACGTCCTCGCCGAGGTCACGCAGCGCTTCCCAGATCCTCCGCCAGGAGCTTGGCCGCATCGCCGTCTGGTAGAGCTTCGCCGGGATCGTGCTGGCGCGGAACGCGGCGGCCGCTGCCCGCGCCGCGTGCACGTGGTCCGGATGCTGGTACATGCCCTCGTCGTCGTAGGACACCAGCACCTGCGGCCGGTACTGCTCGATCAGCTCGCCGATCCGGCCAGCCACCACCTGGAGCGGGATGTTGCAGAACGCGTCGGGCCGGTCCTTGTAGTCCCAGTCCGGCATGCCGGAGTCGTGGTACCCGAGCAGCTCGAGATGCTCGACGCCGAGGATCTTGCAGGACTGCCGCAGCTCGGCCAGCCGCAGCTGCGCCACCGCTTGCTCGTCATGGCCAGCCTGACCTGGCTTGACGCTGCCCGGCGCGTCGCCGAACTCGCCGTTCGTGCAGGTCACCACCACGGTCCTGAGTCCCTGGTCGGAGTAGCTGGCGAGCACGCCGCCGGTGCTCGAGGCCTCGTCATCCGGGTGCGCGTGCACGGCCATCAGCGTCAGCTTGTCTGCCATGCTGCCCAGCCTGCCGCATCGGCCGGCCCCAGGCATCACCGGGCAGGTGGTACCCAGGAAGGATGACCGACCCTGTCGCGGTACTCGCAGCCGAGCGGGCGCGCACGGTGTCCCGGCTGCTGGCGCTGGAGCGCGAGTTCGCCGCGGTGGTCGAGGCGGCCGGGCCGGCCGCCGGCAGCGACGACGAGCATGATCCCGAAGGTGCCACCGTGGCGTACGAACGCCAGCACCTGGCAGCCCTGCTCGGCCAGGCGCGCGAGCAGCTCGCGCAGGTCGACGCCGCGCTCGGCCGGGTCGCGGACGGCAGCTACGGCCGCTGCCTGGCCTGCGGCGGGCCGATCGGGGCCGACCGCCTTGCTGCCAGGCCCGCCGCGGTGAGCTGCATCCGCTGCGCCGACGGCGGCCGGCGGCGCAGCTAGCCGCCAGGTCCGGCATCCGGGCCGGGCGGGCTGGCCTGCCCGCTGCTCCGGCCGGGCCGCCAGGAGATGCCGAGCGTGCCCTGCGCCGCCCTGGTGCCGGACACCCCGCCGCCAGGGCCGCGCAGGATGTAGCCGATGCCTGCCGCGATCGCCGCGCCGAGCAGCGGCCCGGCCAGATAGGCCCACCACGCGGTCCAGTCGCCGAGCACCAGCGCCGGGCCGAGTGACCTGGCCGGGTTCATCGATGCGCCGCTGACCGGCGCGCCGAACAAGCCGGCCAGCGCGATGTAGCTGCCGACGCCGATGGCGGCGATCGGGCCGAGCGCCTGGGCGCCGGACGCGGTGCCGAGCACCACGCTGACCAGTCCCGCGGTCAGCATGACCTCCCAGAGCATGGCGGTCAGCGTGGACACGCCAGGACCTGGCAGGGTCAGCCCGGCACTGCCCTGCTTGCCGAGCAGCGCCCACAGCGTCAGCGTGCCGAGCACCGCGCCGGCAAGCTGGGCGACGACATAGCCCGGCACCCGCTTCCACGGGAAGTCCTGCCGCAGCGCGAACGCGATGCTGACGGCCGGGTTCAGGTGCGCGCCCGAGACGTTGCCCATGAACAGGATGATGGCCATCACCATGAGCGCCGGGCCGACCACCCGTGCGTCCGCCGGGACCGCGTGCCCGCCGAACTTCGCGTTTACCATGCCGCCGCCGACCGCCACCATCACGAGCAGGAACGTGCCGAACAGTTCGGAGAACAGGCGGCGCCACTCGTATCTGTCGTCCCAGAAGTCAGGCTGCCTGACCACCGCGTTCGGCATGCCGAACGTGCGCACTGCCATTTCCGCTCGGCTCGGCGGTACCTCCTGCTGCTGGCTGCTGATGACGGCCTCCCCGCTGCTCGATCTCGGCTTGCCGCAGAGCCTAAGCCCGGCTGAACCGCCGGGCCAGCTCAGCCGTTCTGCTGCGTGGACCAATCTGCGATGTGGGAGGCGGGTAGCAGTTATGAACGATGTCACCAGCCGGACTCCGCTGCGGCGGCCGGCCACCGGCAAGGCCGCGCGGCTGGCGGTCGGCGCCGGCCTGGCGGTCATGCTGACCGCTGCTGCGGCTGTCACCGGCCCGGCTGCGCTGGCGCAGCCGGGCGTGCCGCACGGCAAGACCGCCGTGGTGGTGCACGAGGCCAACCGCGCGCACTTCGGCAAGATCGTGGTGACTGCCAGGAGCGGTGCGGCGCTGTATTACCTGCCGTCTGGCTCCTGCACCGGCAGCTGCCTGTCGGTGTGGCCGCGGCTGCTGATGCCGCATGGCAAGACCAAGCCGAAGGGCGCGAACTGCCTGAGCACGATGAAGGCCGGCAGCAGGCTGCAGGTCACCTACCGGGGCAGCCGGCTGTACACCTTCACCGGCGACTCCGGCCACAGCGTGAACGGCAACGGCGTCATGGGCTTCAAGGTCGCCAAGGTCAAGGCCTCCTGCTAGGGCTCGGCCATGTCATCCAGGATCGCGCGGACCAGGCTGACCGGCGTCTGCGGATGCAGGAAGGCAAACCTGGCCACGGTCTCGCCCTCCCACGACGTGGGCGGCATGAACGCGACCTGCCGGTCGAGCAGGTCCTCGGACCAGCGGTAGTAGTCACCGGCGCGCCAGCCACGGCGGCGGAACAGCACCACGGAAAGCTGGGGCTCGCAGATCAGCTCCAGGTAGTCCCTGCTGCTGATCTCCGCCGCCGTGTGCGTGGCCAGCTCGAGCGCCGACTCGATCGCCTCGGCATACGCTGCCGTGCCGTGCACGCACAGCGAGAACCACAGCGGCAGACCACGGGCGCGCCTGGTCAGGTGGTAGGCGTAGTCGGTGGGGTTCCATTCGCGCGGATCGCCGTGGATCACCTCCAGGTAGCCGGCCTGCTGCCGGTGCACCGACCGGGCCAGGGCCGGCTCGCGGTACAGCAGGGCAGCGCAGTCGTACGGCGCGAACAGCCACTTGTGCGGGTCAACCACGAACGAGTCGGCGTGCTCGATGCCCGCGTAGCGATCCCTGATGCTCGGCGCGAACAGCCCGGCGCCGCCGTACGCACCGTCGACGTGCAGCCAGGCGCCGAGCTCGCGGGCGGCGGCGGCAAGGCCGGCCAGGTCGTCGATGATGCCGGCGTTCGTCGTGCCGGCGGTCGCCACCACGGCCGCGATCGAGCCAGGGTCGCCGTCCGCAGCGACCGCGTCCAGCACCTGCCGCCCGGTCAGCCGGTGCTCGGCTGACGGCACGACCAGCGCGTCCATCTCCAGCAGCCGGAGCGTGCTGGCCACCGAGGAGTGCGCGTCGGTGCCGACGACCACCCGCCAGCGCTGGTGCGGCGGCCGCGGGCCGGCCGATTTGGCCTGCTCCCTTGCCACCGCGAGCGCGGACAGGTTGCCCGCCGAGCCGCCGGACACGAAGCAGCCGCCGGCGCCGGGCGGCAGCCCGGCCTTATCGGCGATCAGCCGTAGTACCTGGTTCTCTGCGTGGATCGCGCCTGCCGCCTCGAGCCAGGAAATGCCCTGGATCGACGCGCAGGACACCAGCATGTCGAACAGCAGCGACGCCTTGGTCGGCGCGGCCGGGATGAAGCCGAGGAAGCGCGGGCTGTCCGCCGAGATCACCGCCGGGGCGAGCAGCGCGGCCCACGCGCCGAGCACCTGATCAGGGTCGTGGCCCTGCTCGCCGAGCAGCCCGGCCAGCGCCAGGTCAAGCTCGGCCGGGTCACGCTCGCCCTTGTCCAGCGGCACCGGGTCGAGCCTGAGCCGGTTTTCCGCGTAGGCGAGCACCGACCTGATCATCCGCTCAGTTGTGGCATCCACGCTGTGCATGCCAGAAACGCTAGGGCCAGCACCACGGATGCCGCTAGCGCAAGATCTCCACCAGCAGCACCCAGACGTTCAGCAGCCCGAAGATGATCGCGACAAGCGCGGCCGGCACCAGCCAGTACAGCCCGCCGCCGGCCTGGGCGAGCAGCGTGACACCGGCGACCAGCAGGCAGGAGGTACTGGCGATGATCGGGAAGATCCGGCCGAGCATCCGCTGCATCGCGGTGGCCTTGGCGGTCGAACCGGCGCGCAGGTCGATGATGAGCTGAAAGGTGCCGGCCACCAGTCCCGCTACCACCAGCTCCAGGCCGAGCGCCAGCCGAGTCTGGCCAGGCACGATCAGCAGCAGCGAGCTGACCAGCGGCGTGCCGAACAGGATCAGGGTCAGCGCGGCCCGTCCCGGCAGGTTCGGCGCGTCCAGGATCTGGCGCAGGTTGATCGACACCGCGATGAACAGGAACCCGGCGAGCGCCGCCGATGCCGTCGCGACGGCGGTGCCGAACTGCGACCACTGCACCGCGGAGTACGCGGCGCCCATCAGTTCGCCCCGGCCGGCTGGTCGCTGGCGTCCTGCGGGTCGGCCACCCAGGCCGAGAACACCGGCAGCCCGTGCCAGCTCGCAGGCTCGCCAGCACCGGGATCGGCAGTCGCGATCGCGACCACCGCGTACGGGTGACCGAACCGCAGCTCAGCCACCCGCCGCCGGACCGGCCTGAACGCACTCAGCCGGACCGCCGTCGCGGTCACCGCGGCGGCCTCGAACCCGGTCCTCGAGTACCGCGCGGTTGCCGCCTGCGGCGCCGCCCAGCGGCCTGGCCCTGGCGCGAGCGCCTGCCTGGCCGCCGCGAAGCCAAGCGATGGATTGCTCAGGTCGTGCTCGCTGGTCGCCGACCAGGCCGGCAGCACCGCGGTGCAGTCGGGGTCGTCCGGCTGCTGCGGCTGCTCGGTGACCTCCCACGCCGGGCCAGCGCCGACCGGCAGCCGGTCGACCGCGAGTCGGCCGGTGTCCCTGGCCAGCACGAACGCGCAGCCGATCCGGTGTGCAGCGGTCAGCACCGCCAGGGCAGGCACGCCCGGTGCCGCAGCGACCGACACCACGGCCAGGCCCTGCCGCGCGACGGCCACCTGCACCGCAACCTGCCCGGCCGGCTCGCTGGCAGCGACGAACTGCACCTGGCCGCGGCGGCCGCGCGGGTCGCGGGCGGCCGGCGTGCGCAGCACCGTGCCAAGCCGGCCGGCCCATGCGCTGTCCGTGCCGAGCGACCGGGCCGGCGCCAGGTCGAACGGCACGGCCCAGGAGATCCTGGTGGCCAGCGCGGTGGCGAGGACCAGGAACAAGGTCGGATCCCAGCGAATCGGGAACCGGTCGACCAGGCCGAGCGTGTGCTGGCTGGCCCAGTCGTCGAGGCCGGCCTGATCGGGCAGTTCGCCGCTGGTTACCGCGCCAGGCAGCCCGTCCCGCCAGCGGGCAAAGGCCTGGCTGACCGGCGCACCCGGTGCTGTCCAGACCGCCGCGGCGGCTGGCACCAGCGGATGCGGCCTGGACAGCAGCTCGTCCGCCAGCGATCCGGCGAGCGCGACGTCGCAGCCGAGCGCGTCGGTCAGGGCCGCGCGCTCGGCGCCGCGGCTCGCCGGGCCGGCCAGCGCGAGCAGCAGCCACGCGCCGAGCGGCGACGCGACGTGGTGACCGGTCCCGATCACCGCGTGCAGCCGCCGCGCGTATCTGGTCACGCACGCCGCAACGTCGATGGTGCCGGCCGTCATTGCTCCCGCTCGTGTCACGATAGCCACCGTGGCAACGATTATCGCCGAGCGAGCGGCCGCGGGCGGCCGACAGGACAGGAGTACAGCCGATGACCATCGCAGAACTGCTCACTGACGCGTTCGGCAGGATCAGGGAAGGCTTCCACGGCGCCGTGGACGGCCTGACCGCGGCCGAGCTCGCCTTCCGTCCAGGGCCGGACGCGAACTCGATTGGCTGGCTGGCCTGGCACCTGACTAGGGTGCAGGACGACCACGTGGCAGACGCGGTGGGGGCCGGGCAGGTCTGGCTGTCGGCCGGCTGGGCGGACCGGTTCGGCCTGCCGTTCGACCCCGCCGACCACGGCTACGGGCACAGCTCAGACCAGGTCGGCCTGGTCCAGATCGCCAGCGCCGAACTACTGACCGGCTACTACGACGCCGTGCACGAGCAGACGCTGCGGCATGTCAGCGGCCTAGACGACGCTGACCTGGACCGGATCGTGGACTCCAGCTGGGACCCGCCGGTCACCCTTGGCGTGCGGCTGGTCAGCGTGATCAGCGATGACCTGCAGCACGTCGGGCAGGCGGCCTACCTGCGCGGGCTGATCATGGCGAGCTGAGCGAGTTGAACGCCGCCTCGTCGGCGGCATCGCGCCGGCCGATCAGCACGAAGCTGAAGACGCCAGCGGCGAACACCATCACTGCGGCCAGGAACAGCGCGTCCCGCAGCCCGGTGTAGAACGCGCCGTACGCGGCGTGCGTGACCTCGCGCACGTAGGTCGCGTCGCTGGCCGGCCCCGCCAGCTTGCCGTTGGACGGCACCTTGCCGGTCTCCACCGCGTTGATGATGATCGAGTTGAACGTCGCCGGGATGTGCAGCGCCTTCAGCCTGGTGATCAGCGAGGCCTGCAGCTGCGAGTTCACCAGCATGCCGAGCACGGACACCCCGATCACCGCGCCAAGCTCCCTGCTGGTGTTGGTCGCCGATGCGGCCATGCCGGAGCGCTCGGCCGGCACCGCGGTCAGCGCCGATGAGGTGATCGGCACCACGGTGCTGCCGACGCCGATGCCGGTGAGCGCGAGCGCCGGGGCCAGCTCCCAGTAGCTCGGCACCACCCGGACGCTGAACGTGGTCAGCAGCAGGCCCGCGCTGAACAGCATGCAGCCGATGAAGATCGACCACTGCGCGCCGGCGCTTGCCGTCCACCGGCCGGCCAGCAGCGAGGCGAGCGTCATCAGCACCATCATCGGGAGGAAGATCATCGCGATCTGATACCCGGTATAGCCGGACACTTCCTCCAGGTAGAGCGCGGTAAAGAAGAACACAGCGAACGTCGCGAAATAACAGCAGAACGCCACCACGTTCGCGGACAGGAACCTCGGCACCCGCAGATACCGCAGGTCAAGCAGCGGGTGCGCGGCCCTTGCCTCCCACCAGAAGAACGCCGCGCCCGCCACCAGGCTGAGGCTCAGCAACCCGATCACCGGCGCTGCGCCGAACCCGTTGTTCTCCGCGTAGATGACCGCGAAGATCAGCGAGCTGAGCGCGGCGGCGGCGAACACGAAGCCGGTGATGTCGACCCGGTGCGCGTCCGGGTCGGAGTTCTCCGGCAGCACGAACGCGCCGACGCCGAAGGCCACGGCGCCGAAGATGAGGTTGAACCAGAAGATCGCGTGCCAGCTCCAGGCACCGACCAGCGCACCGCCGATGACCGGACCGAGCGCGAGCGCAAGCCCGGACACGGCGGTCCACACGCCGAGCGCCCTGGTCCTGGTCTTCTCGTCGGTGTACAGGTGCCTGAGCATCGACAGCGTGCCCGGCTCGCTGGCCGCCGCGCCGAACCCCATGACCGCCCGGCCGGCGATCAGCACCTGCACGTTCGGCGCGAGCGCGCACAGCACCGAGCCCGCGCAGAAGATAGCCACCCCGATCAGCATGACCCGCTTGCGCCCGAATTCGTCGCCGACCATCCCGAATGCGAGCATTGCGCCGGCGAAGGTCAGCGCATAGGCGCTGACCACCCATTGCAGGTAAGTCACGCCGGCATGCAGCTCGCCCTGCACGCTGCCGAGCGCAACGCTCACGATCGTGTTGTCCAGGAAGGTCAGGAACAGCACCGCGGTCAGCACCGCGAGCGCGATCGAGCGCCCGCCGTGCCGAGCCGTTGGCGCGCGGCCCGATGCCAGGTCGACCGGGGTGGCCACCTGTGCTAGCTCGCCGTCGTACAGATAGCCGGGAACGGCTTGAAGCCCTCGAGCTTCAGCAAACTGCAGAAGTTCGACACTCCGACCTTCCAGGTTCCGTCCTGCAGCACGGCGGTGCCGACCTGGTTCTTCAGGGCCACCGTGCCGTCGAGCAGGATGTTGTATTTGACGGTTGCGGAAGCGCTGGTGATCCCCGAGACGCTCAGCACCTTGGCGGTGGCGCCCGAGCTCAGCGACGAAGGCGCCAGCGATGCGTGCGAAAACTGCGTGCCGTCCTGCAGCAGGCTGACCCGCGTGGCCACCGGCGTCTTGCCGTTGAAAAAGGTCGTCCAGTTCTTCGTGATCGTCGCCGCAGTGCCCGTAGCCGCGGGCGATGACGACGACGGCGAACTGCTCGGCGGCGTGCTCGAGCTTGGCTTGCTCGGGCTGCTGCTACATGCGGCTATGCCCGCAGTTAGGGCGCATGCCGCGATTATCATCGGGAGCGACCTGTAAGCGTTCATACAGCTATTCTCCAACTTCGTGCGGCCCGGTGGCATTCCGGGCTCACCCTGACTTTCTCCCCGAGTCTGCGCGCGACTTCCCCGTATTCATACCGAGCAGCCGGGTTGCGAATCCGCGATCCAGGTGGCAGTTGCAGGTCAGCTGGCGCTCCACAACGATTCGAGCTCGGTATCAATCGACGTGACTAGCGGTAGCGCTGGCCGAAGCCTCGGCAAAGCCGGCGCCGCCTCGGCCAGGTCACAGTGGGCCAGTGCGGCCGGGCTGAGGAACCTGGTGAGCTGCGCATAGCTGTGCCGGTCATCGCGCGCGTTCCGATGATGATGCATTCGCAGCGGCGCATACAAGTAGAGGCGATCTCGGGCCCTGGTGACGGCCACGTAAAAGAGCCGGTGTTCCTCTGCCAGCCCGCCTGGAGCCGCCAGCGCCATGTCGCTCGGCACCGCGCCGTCGGCAAGATGCGGCAGGTGCACGACCGGCCACTCCAGGCCCTTGGCCGAGTGCACAGTGGAGATGACCAGGTAATCTTCGTCAACATGCGGCCGGCCGGCCAGGTCGCAGGACGATACCGGCGGGTCAAGCGCGAGTTCCACGAGCGCGTCATGCAGCGACGGGCGGGCCGCCGCGGCGTCGGCAAGCCGCTCAAGGTCGGCCAGCCTGACGCTGACGTCAGCGTAACGTGCGGTCAGCGGATCGCGGAGCGCGGTGAGCACCGCGGTGGCCAGTGCCGCGGTGCCGGACAGCGCGGACGCGACGATGAGCTGGCCCACGGTAGCCGACACGGCCGGCCGCAGCCGGGCTGGCAGGAAGCCTGCCGCATCCGGCCACCGGTCGAATTGCCCGGCTTCGGCCAGCCGCAGCGCCTCGGTCACCCGCCCGGCCAGCACCGGCCCGACGCCCTCGTGCAGCCGCAGAATACGGAACCAGGCGATCGCATCGGCGGGGTTGGCGACCACCCTGGCCGCCGCGACGAAATCCTTCACGTGCGCGGCTTCGGTGAATCGCAGGCCACCGTATTTGATATAGGGAACGCCACGCGCGGACAACTCCAGCTCGATCAGGTCGCTGTGGTGTGCCGCGCGGACCAGCACCGCCTGCTGCCGGAAGTCCAGGCCGGCCTCGTGGTCGGCGAGTACCTGCGCGCAGATCTCCCTGGCCTGGGTGGCCTCGTCGTGGCAGCGGGTCAGCAGTGGCCGCTGGCCGTGCTCCCTGGTGCTGGTCAGCGCGAGCTCCAGCCCCCCGGACTGCGGGCGCACCTCGTTGGCCAGCGTGACCAGCGCCTGCCTTGACCGGTAGTTCCTGACCAGCCGGACCACGGTCAGGCCGGGGAAGCGGCTGCCGAGCGCCTGCAGGTGCGCCGGGTCGGAGCCGCGGAACGCGTAGATCGCCTGCGCGTCGTCGCCGACGCAGGTCAGCCCGGTGCCGTCGGGCCGCAGCAGGGCGACGATCTCGGCCTGCACCGCGTTCACGTCCTGGTACTCATCGACCAGCACCTGGTCGAACATCTGCCGCAGCACCGGCCCTGCCGTCTGGTCAGCGAGCGCGGCACGCCACAGCAGCAGCAGGTCGTCGAAGTCGGTCAGCGCGTGGCTGCGCTTGTAGGCGACGAAATCGCGGAACAACGCGCCGAGCTGCGCGGTGAACTCGGTGCACCACGGGTACTCGGCGGCCACCACGTCGGCAACGTTCGTCCTGGTGCTGACGCACCTGGAGTAGATGTCGGCGCAGGCGGCAGCGCGCGGCGCGCGCCTGGTGGCGCCGACCAGGTCATGATCGGCGCGCATGCTGTCGAGCACGTCGGTGACATCGGCAGGGTCGATCACGCTGAAGTCGGCCGGCAGCGAGAACGCCTCGGCGTGCTCCCTGATGATGCGGTGCGCGATCGCGTGGAAGGTGCCGCCGCAGATCCGCTCGGCTGCCGATGTGCCAGGCGGCTGCGCCCTGGCCAGCATCTCGTCGGCGGCCCGCCTGGTGAAGGTGAGCAGCAGGATCCGGTCGGCCGGCACGCCCTGCCGCCGCAGCCAGGCCGCCCTGGCCACCAGCGTGCCGGTCTTGCCGGTGCCGGCCCCGGCCAGCACGAGCAGCGGACCGCCGGCGTGCGTCGCGGCCCGGCGCTGCTCCTCGTTCAGCCCGGCAAGCGGGTCGGCCCCCCAGGCTGTACCGCTCATGGCAGCCGAATGTAACGATGCCTACTGACACTTGATCGCGCTCGGGAGGCTGAGGCGTTGGAGGAGACGGGACGGGTCGCTGTGGTGACCGGCGCGTCGGCTGGCATCGGCCGCGCCTGCGCCGACCGGCTCGCCGCCGCCGGGTGGACGGTCGTCGGCGCCAGCCGCCGCGGCACCGCGGCGGCTGGCTGGACCGGCCTGGTCATGGACGTGGACGACGACACCGCGGTCCGCGACGGGTTCGCCCAGGTGCTGGCCGAGCACGGCCGGATCGACGCGCTGGTCGCGGCGGCCGGCTGGGGCGTGGCCGGCGCGGTCGAGCACACGCCGCTCGACCAGGCAAGGAAGCTGGTCGAGACCAATTTCTGGGGCTGCGTGCGGGTCGTGCAGGCGGTGCTGCCGCAGATGCGCGCGCAGGGCAGCGGCAAGATCGTGCTGATCAGCTCGCTTGGCGGGGTGATCGGGATCCCGTTCCAGGCGTTCTACAGCGCCAGCAAGTTCGCGCTCGAGGGGCTGGCCGAGTCGATGGCCTACGAGGTGGCGCCGTTCGGCATCTCGGTGACGCTGGTGCAGCCCGGCAACTTCGCCACCGACTTCACCGCGAGCCGCCAGTACGCGATGGCCGCAGCTCCCGGCGACCCGTATGCGGACGCCGAGTCCAAGGCACTGGCCGCGATGGAGCGCGACGAGCGCAACGGCCCGCCGGCCGGTGATGTCGCCGCCGTGGTGCAGCGGGTGATCGAGGCCAGGCGACCGCCGCGGCGGGTCTCGGTCGGCCGGGCCACCGAGCGGGTCGGCCTGATCGCCAAGCGGCTGCTGCCGTTCCGGCTGTTCGAGGCCGGCGCGAAGAGCAGCCTCGGCGTGTAGGCCGCCGCTGGCGGCTGGCTACTGCTCCCGCTGGTAGACCGCGCGCCAGCGGCGGCCGGGAGTCATGCCGGGCGGGTCGCGCAGCTCTTCCAGGCTGGTGATCCGCAGGCCAGGCCCGGCGATCGCGTCGATCTCGTCGCGGGTCAACGCGTACGGCGGTCCGGTGACCGGCTCGCCGTGCTCCCTGGCCCGCGCGGTCACCAGCAGCCGGCCGCCGGGCGCGACCAGCCTGCCGATCGCGGCCAGCGCCTGCGCCCTCGGCGGATCCGGCATCGACTGCAGCGCCAGGCCGTCGACCACCAGGTCGAAGCCGTGCAGCCAGGCCGCGGGCGGGCTGATCACGTCCGCGGCCTGGTACCGCACGGCGGAGCCAGGATGGCGGCGGCTGGCCGCCGCGATCGCGGTCGGCGAGATGTCGAACGCCACGGTGTCGAAGCCGAGGCTGGCGATCAGTTCGGCGTCGTCACCGAGCCCGGTGCCGACCACCACCGCGGACTTGCCGTGCCCGGTGACCTGCTGCTCGTCAAGCCAGCGTGCGATCAGCGTGCTCGCTGCCCGGCGGTCCCACGGCACGACAGCGGTGCCTGCCTCCGCCTCGGCATAGAGCCGCTCGAACCAGCTCGTCGGGTCACCGGCCGCGATCGCCGCCGCGGCAAGCTCCCTGGCGTGCTGTTCAGCTTCATCGGTGGCCATCTGCGCTACGACTGGCCCTGGTAGCTGGCCCGGTCCGGCGGCGGCGCCTCGCTGCCCGCTGCCGTCCAGTACTCGGTGCCGCGCCACAGCAGGCCGTCCCTGGTCTGCCAGAACGCGGCCATCCTGAGGTCCTGGCCGTCCGGCGCGAAGACCCTGACCTCGGCCGCCGCGCTGTCTTCGTCGCCGATGGCGCGCAGCACGGTCAGCTCGCCCCAGGGCTCCGGGTATTCGGTCTGGAACTCCATGACCTGCTTGCGGCCGGTCAGCCGCTCGCTGGTGACCGGCAGGTCCACGCTGGCATCTTCGTGCAACAACGATTCGGCAGTGACCCAGTCGCGTGGCTGGTAGCTCTGGTACAGCCTGCGGAGCAGGTCGGCTGCGCTCATACGGTCAAGCCTGGCATAGCGGTGTGACAGGGTTGACCGGTGGTAGCGCCGCGGCCGACTCGCCAGCAGCTAGCTGCCGCCGCCGGGAGCCACATTGCTGATGTGGGCGGGGCCGGGCTGAGCGTGCTGTTCTGCGGGATCAACCCCAGCCTGTACTCGGCGGCGGTCGGGCACCACTTCGCCAGGCCTGGCAACAGGTTCTGGCCGGCGCTGCATGCGGCCGGCTTCACCCCGCGGCTGCTGCGGCCAGCCGAGCAGGACCAGTTGCCCAGGCTCGGCCTAGGCATCACCAACGTGGTGGCGCGGGCTACCGCCCGCGCCGACGAGCTGACCTGGGCCGAGCTGGTGGCCGGCGGCGAGCTGCTCACCGGCAAGGTCAGCGCGCTCAGGCCGCGCTGGCTCGCGGTGCTCGGCGTGACCGCGTACCGCACTGCCTTCGACCGGCCGAGGGCGCTGGTCGGGCGGCAGGACGAGACCATCGGCGAGACGGCAGTCTGGGTGCTGCCGAACCCGAGCGGGCTGAACGCGCACTGGCCGACACCGAAGCTCGCCGAGGCGTTCCTGGCATTGCGGCTGCAGGCCGCGGGCTAGTCAGGCAGGCAACCTGGGCATCACGAGATCAGCGTGATCCGGTACAGGGCGCTGAAGCCTTCGCTTCGATAGCCGGGTCCGGACTCGGCCGGCGGATCGAGCAGGTACATCGAGCGCCGGTACGAGACTGCCTCGATCTTCCCGTAGCGCAGGTCGTCAGGGGCGGCGTAGGCAGGCTTGAGCAGCGCGACCTCAGTCGCGCTACCGGAGTCGGGAAGCAGCAGGAACACCCGCTGCCCCGTGCCTGCGGCCTTCGGCACGGCGGTCCACAGGCCGCTCGGGCCGCCGACCATCGCCGAGCCGCTGCCCTGGACCATCAGGACGTCGGCGAGTGAAGCCGGGAGCTGCGCGCGGCCAGCGAGCGTGGCGCTCGCCCCGGTGCGGTGCCAGATCGCCGACGGCCGCGGGCCAGGCGCCAGCCAGAGCGAGTGCCCTATGGCCACCAGCCAGCTCACCGGCTCGCCGCTTGGCAACGAGAAGGCACGGGTCGCCGCGGCCGAGCCGGGAGTCACGTGGTACACGCCGTTCGATGCACCGCTATCGCCGCCACTGTTGGCGGCTGGTGCGAGCCAGAAGCCATCGTCGTCGAACGCCACGATCGGCCGCGAGATGGCGGGCATCGCGATGCGCTGCAGGACGGCGCCGGTGGAGCACGAGATGCGCACCAGCTGGCTGCCGCCCTTCGCTAGCGCATCGAACAGCCACAGGTCACCACCCCCGTAGGTCCAGGTGGGCCAGCCATCCGATTCCTGCGGGAAGGACATCACCACCGGTCCGAGCAGGTAACCGGGCGGGCCGGCGACGACACGGGAAATGCGGACCGTGACGGTAGCGACTCCGCCGGTGCCGAAGGCAACGTCCGGCTCGACCGTCACGACCGGCAGTACGTGCTGGTCCTCGATCGCGGGATTGGCGCAGCTGCTCGTCATGAGGTGGCTGAGCGCGAGCGTTGTCGGGTCGACCTCCGCGGAATTGCACCTCGCCGACGCCGAAGGGTACTGCGCCCGGATGGCCGGACCGTAGAGCACGATCCTTCCTCCGGCGAGCGCGATGTCGCCGTACTTGTCGCTCTTCGACAAGTCGAGCATCGTGACGCCCGATGAGATCACGATTGCCTTGCCCGCCTCGCCGTGACCGGGCAGCCCACGCCGATGCTGCCCGCCGCTGCCCGAACCGGAGAACCCGACGCCGAGCCCGCTGCCGGTCACGGCAAGCGCCACCACGGCCATGCCGATCGCCCAGCGCCGTCGCCTGAGGCGACGTGCCTCGCGGATGAGGATCTCCACATCCGGCGGCGGCTTGTCGCTGGTCAGCGGCCGTTCGTGCAGCCGCATCGCCCCTCCTACGAGATGGCCTCGATCATGGCGATGACCTCGTCGGGCCGGTAGCCATGCTTGCGGGCGAAGGCGACGAGCTCTCGCACCCGCCGCATGACGGCCCCGCGCTCCGCAGTCCCGGCGACGGTGATCCCGCGGCCCTGGCGGAGCTCGAGCAGGCCTTCGTCGCGCAGCTCCCGCAGCGCCCGCAGGACGGTGTTGCGGTTCACCCCGAGCACGGTCGCGAGATCTTTCGCCAGCGGCATCCGCTCGCCAGGCTTGGCCTCGCCGTCGGCGATGGCGCGGCGAATCTCCGCGGCCACCTGTTCCCACAGCGGGGTCGAATCGGTGCGGTCGATCTTCGGTGAGTCCATTGTGCTAGTTAGTCTAGTCCAAATGGGTGTGCCGAGGCCACACCCGCAGCAACGTCGGCGAGATCTCCGGCAGCCCGTGCATCCTCAGCTGACGGCCGGCTGGTGAGTTCGCGCGGCTCACAGTCGCCGTGTCGGGTGATGCTGCTGAGCTGCGGACGTTCCCGTCCTGAAGGTTTTGTCTTGTCAGAGCGTCCTGGTCGGCAGCGGCGTCTCGGTGGCCGAGTCGCCATCGCGGGTGATCTCGTAGCAGAACTTGCCAGGCTGCTCGGTGATCGACTCGTGCAGGTCGGTGCCGTAATAGACAAGGCCAGCGCCGTTGTCGCTGGCGTAGCCGTCCGGCAGCGTGCCGTCGGCGATCAGCTTGTGGATCAGCGGCCGCCGCTCCGGCTCGGCGTCGTGGTGCGGGCTGTTGCTGTACGGCAGGAACGCCAGGCCGTTGGTGACCGGCTGCAGCGGCAGGCCGAACGAGTCGGTGGTGCCGCCGACGTGCCAGCACAGCGAGCCAGCCGAGACGCCCATCAGCACCACGCCCGCCTGCCAGGCGTCGCGGAGGATCACGTCGAGGCCGTGCAGCCGCCAGATGGCCAGCAGGTTCGCGGTGCTGCCGCCGCTCACCCAGATGATGTCCTGGCTGGCGAGGTGCTCGCGGACGTCGGTGACGTTCGGCTGCGGGAACAGGTCGAGGTGGGAGCAGACCATGTCGAGCTTGGCGAACGCGTTGTGGATGGCCGCGGTCCAGAACGCGCTCTCGCCGATCGCGGTGCCGATGATGCAGATTCTCGGGTGCTTGCCGGCCTTGGCGAGCTTGGCGGCGAGCTGGTAGGCGGGGCCTGGCCTGACGTTCCACTCGTTCGAGCCCTCAGCGCTGAAGCCGATGCTGGTCGCGATGATCGTGGGCTGAGATGCGGGCATCTGCCGATTGTGCCCGGTTGGCCGGGGCAGGCGCGCGGCCGGTCCCTAAGCTGAGGGACTGACCACCGCGCTGCGCGTGCCTCCCGGATGACCGGACTGTTGCCGCGTGGCAGCAGATCCGCAGGAGGACGACTCCGATGGCCGCCGAGCCGGTAGGCGATGCCAGCGAGGCCGCCGCCGCGCTGCGCGAGATCGCCGGCGAGTTCGGCGCTGACGCACTGTCACGGCCAGACACGATGCAGAGCCTGCTGGCCGACATGCTGCCAGAGACGCCGCGGGTGGTCCGGCTGCTGGTGGCCGCCGCCGAGGACCAGGTGGCCGATACCCTGCGCCAGCATGTTGCCCGCGGGCTTGATGCCGGCACGGCGATCAAGCTGACGTCGGCAGCGCTGGCCGAGGCGACCATGCTGGTGCCCGGCGCGTGTGCCTGGGTGACCGGCGTTTACGCGGTGGCGCTCGGCCTGGTTGACCAGCACCAGCTGGCGGCGCGGGCTGACCAGGCCGGGCAGCAGGCCGGCCAGGCGCCGCCGCCGTTCGTGCAGGCTCCGCCGCCTGTCGTGCAGGCGCCGCCGCCTGTCGTGCAGGCGCCCCAGGTGGTGCGGGCTCCGCAGGCCCAGGCTCCGCCGCCCGCCGCACCGTCCTCGGCGGAGGCACGCAATCAGCTGATCCACGCGGCGGGCGTACATGGCTGGCCGACCGGGCAGATCGTGACCAGCCTGCGGCACCGCGGCCCGGTCACCGCGATGGCGTTCAGCCCGGCCGGCGACACGATCGCGACCGGTGGCGCGGACGCCGCGGTCAGGCTGTGGACGGCGGCCGGCGTCGAGCGCTCCAGGCTGCGGCACGACGGCGAGGTCACCACGGTCACGTTCAGCCCCGACGGCTCGCGCCTGGTGACGCTGACACCGGGCAAGGCAGCCAGGCTCTGGGACATGACCGGCAAGGAACTCACCCGGTTCTCCAGGCCCAGCATCTGGACCGCGGTCTTCAGCCCGGACGGAAAGCTGCTCGCCAGCGCAGGGGAGGATAAGGCGGCCAGGCTCTGGGACCCGGTCACGGCCGGCGAGATCGCGCAGCTCGCGCACGACTCCTGGGTGCGGACGCTGTCGTTCAGCCCCACCGGCGCCCGGCTGGTAACCCTCGACTTCGAGCAGCACGTCGTGCTCTGGGATCCGGCGTCGGCAACCAAGCTGCAGCGGCTCGGCAGCGGGCCGGCCAGCGCCGCCAAGTTCAGCCAGGACGGCAGCCTAATACTGACGGTCGGCACGCCGACCCGGTTGTGGGACGCCGGCACCGGCGCGGAGCACCGCTGGCTCCGGCGGCTCAACGCGTCGGCCGGGGCGTTCAGGCCGGGTTCCACGCAGCTGGCGGTGGCAGCCGGCCGGATGGTCTGGCTGTGCGATGCGTCCGGCGCGGAACTGGCCTCGATGGCGCACGGCCAGGACGTGACCGCGATGTGGTTCAGCCCGGACGGCGGCCGGCTGGTGACGATGAGCGCGGACGAGACTTTACTGTGGGATCCGGCGACCGGCACCGAGCCGCTGCGGCTGCCGCACCCGCACCCGCCGTCGCACCTGCGCTTCAGGCAGGACGGCGTCAGGCTCGCGACCTATGGCAAGGACGGCACGCTGACCCTGTGGGACACCGCCTCGGGCCAGCAGCTTGTCCGCGCCTTCCATGCCGGACAGTGCTCGGTGAGCTTCAGCCCTGACGGCCGCTGGCTTGCGCACGGCGGGCGGGCCGGGATCGTGCTGGCCAGCGACTCATGGACCGGGACGACGCGGAGCTGGATGCGGCACGATGTCGCAGTGACCGGCCTTGCGTACAGCCCGGACGGCAGCAGGCTTGCCACCCGCTCCGGCCAGACCGTCACGCTGTGGGTCAGCTAGCGCTCTCCGATGTGGTGGCCGTGCCTGGCGGTCACATGTGCCAGACGACGTCCTGGCCCGCGACTCGCGCCGGGTTACCCGCGATGACCACGTGCGCCGGAGCGTCCGAACTCACCACGCTGCCGGCCGCGACCACCGTGCCATCGCCGATGGCCGCACCCAGGATCGTCGCGCCGGTGCCCACCCAGACGTTGTCGCCGATGCTGACCGACTTGCGCCGCGGCCGTGCCACGCCGTCCACGACCAGCTCGTGCGCGTTCCCGTCGAGAATGTTCGTCCGCCAGGAGATTGCGCAGTTCGACCCGATGGTGATGCGACTCCAGCAGGTCACGACCGAGTCGCAGTGGACGTAGGAGTTGTCGCCGAACTCGAGCCTGGCGCCACGGTCGATGACCACCCTGCTGCCGCGGAAGATCGTCACGTTGCCGTCGATAGCCAGGCAGCCGTCCCGCCTGATGGTGAGCGCCAGCCGACCAGTTGGATAGCGAGTCAGGCCGAGCACCAGCCTGGAGCCTGGCGTCATGCTGATCCGAGCGCCGCGATGCAGGTGAACACGCGTTCCCCGGAGGACGATGACCCGGCCGCGGAACCGCAGGCTCAGGTACAGCGTCCGGAGAATGGACACCCGCAGCGCAGACTTCATCAGCGATCCACCCACCTGGCTTCACGAGACCTTCATAGACCTGCCAGAGAGGATCGTCGTACACCGAACGGGCTTCGGGTGTCAGATTCGGCCAACTTGCTCGGTCAGCACTGAGGAGCTTGTCACTCGGGCGGGTCGTTCCCAGGCAGCGGGCCAGCGGCTTTACGGCTCGCCAGCAGCCGGCGCAGCCGCTTCGGGCCGCCGACCGGGATCGTCAGGAAGACCGCGATGACCGCGGTCACCCCGACGACGTCGGGCCAGCCGTGCCGGTCAATTGCCCGCACGTCGAAGAAGATCAAGTACGCCAGGACGACCGCGAAGATCACGTAGCCGAACCAGGCGCCGGCGGTCTTCCGGCCCTGCGGCGCCGGCTCGGTCTCCGGCTCGGGCGGCCGCGCACCGATCATGGCCTGCAGCATAGGGCCGGCGGATGCCACGGCGACAGCGGTGCTGTCGGATGCCGCGGCTAGCATCCGGGTCATGGCGGAGCGCTTCCATGGCTGGCCGGAGCAGGCCTACGCGGTGCTGCTGCAGCTAGGCGGCGAGCCGTCGCGGGAGACCAGGGAGCGGGTGCGCCGTGACCGGGAGCGGCAGGTGCGGCAGCCGATGATCGACCTGCTGAACGACCTTGCGGATGTCGACCCCTGGTACGAGGACTTCTCGGTCTGGCACTACGCCAGCACGCCGTACTGGTGGCAGAACCAGGGCGCCGTCGTCCGGGTGACGCGCACCGTTTATATCGGATTCCGGTTCAACCTGGACGGCCTGCG